>RFRI01000340.1 GCA_009924535.1 Verrucomicrobiota bacterium | reverse complement strand
TGAGGGTCGTACTTGGCGCCTTGCTTGATCCATCGTTTCAGAACGTCCTTCTCCGTCGCAGAGAGCGGACGATGGAGCTCCGGGGGCGGCATGATCTCCTCGGGGTCGACGGAGAGGATACGTTGGACCATCGAGCTCTTCTCAAGATCTCCAGGCACCACGGCGATGTCTCCGCTCTTCAGCTTCTTAGTGGCACCGGCGAGTTCGTCCAGACGGAGGCCGGCCTTGCGGCCTTTGTTCGCATCGGGTCCGTGGCAACCATAGCAACGGTCGGAGAGGATGGGGCGCACCTGCCGATTGAAGTCCACGGTCGCATCGGCCGACCACGCAGAGGCGGCGACCGAGAGGCAAAGGCAAGCGAGCGCGCGGGAACGCATGGGGGTTGAGACACTCAACTTCTCACGCCAGTTCCTGTCGAACGGCGAATCAGGCCTCAGGTCTATTCTTCATCTCGTAATCCGTCATTAAGTGTTTCCCGGAGTCACGGAGGTGCATTTGCTCGCTCGAAGTCTTTCGGTCGATTGATAGGGGGCTTAAATCTGTCTTAAGGCCGACTCCGGGCCGGCCTTGCATCGTTAATGAGCGAATTAGTCATATCATTCATAAAAGACGGTTTTCAGTCATTTGGGCTTGTCAAAAGTCTCTGAAACAGCCCAATAACGTCATGGCGACCCAACTCTTCGGCACAGATGGCATCCGCGGTAAGGCGAACGAATATCCGATCACCCCTGAGATCGCGCTCCGCATCGGCCAGGCGATCTCCCGGGTGCTACGCTCCAGCGGCGCCAATCATAACCGCGTGATCATCGGCAAGGACACGCGTATCTCCGGTTACATGCTGGAGACCGCGCTGACGAGCGGCCTGGTATCGAGCGGCATGGACGTCTTCCTCGTCGGCCCGATGCCGACGCCGGCGGTCGCTCATCTCACCAAGTCGATGGGGTGCGGAGCCGGCATCATGCTGACGGCCTCGCATAATCCGTATGAAGACAATGGGCTGAAGATCTTCGGGCCGGACGGCTTCAAGCTTTCCGACGACCTCGAAGCGCTCGTCGAACAGGAAGTCCTTTACGACGTGAAGGCCAACGGCGTGACCGGCGACAAGATCGGCAAGGCGTATCGCATCGACGACGCCCGAGGCCGCTATATCGAGTTCGTGAAGCAGAGCCTGGGCAACGCGCACCTCGACGGCATGAAGATCGTCGTCGATTGCGGCCACGGCGCCGGCTACCTACTCGCTCCGCTCATCTTCAAGGAGCTGGGCGCCAAGGTCGTCAAGCTCGGCGTGGAGCCAGATGGCATCAATATCAACGCCGGCGTCGGCGCGCTTTATCCGGAGTTCGCCGGCAAGGTCGTGAAAGAGCAGGGGGCCGACGTCGGTATCTCGCTCGATGGTGATGCCGACCGGGTGATCTTCTCCGATGCCAGCGGCGCATCCGTCTCCGGGGACCGTATCCTGGCGCTTTGCGCCCTAGCCTTGAAGGAAGAAGGCAAGCTCAGCGGTAATACGATGGTGTGCACCGTGATGTCCAACCTCGGACTTCACGAGGCCATGCGCAAGGCGGGCATCGGCGTGGTCACCACGGCCGTGAGCGACCGGCATGTGATCGAAGCGCTGCGTAAGGGCGGCTATTCCTTCGGCGGCGAAAATTCGGGCCACCTCATCTTTTCCGATTACGCCTCCACCGGCGACGGCATCCTCAGCGTCGACGAACTCCACCCGCCACGGCCCGAACACACTCCGAGCGACGGTCCATCTCATGACGGCCCGCCGCCCAAGCGACCCAAGCACTCATGAAAAAATAGGGCGGAAAAATTCGCCCCATTTTTTTATTTTAGAATACAGCTTCAGTCGGAGCGCGGTGCCGGAACTCGCAACAATTTCTCCCGCGCCACCAGATAAAGAAATCCGGTGAGCAACGCGAAGGGCACCAGCGACAACAAGTCGGAATTAGAACCAGCGAAGAACGGATTGCTCGTCTCCGCCCATTTCTGCAGCTTCGCATCCGTCTCGCTGAGCACGCCGGCGAGAAATGCGATCACGATGCCCGCAATCGCGCCACCCGCGATGTAGCCCGAGGCCAGCAACACGCCCGGGCTCTTGTCCGTCTCGGCGACGAATTGCTCTTCGCCCATCTGGGCGTAGCCGGCCTTCTTCC
>RFRI01000339.1 GCA_009924535.1 Verrucomicrobiota bacterium | reverse complement strand
AAGATCGGCCTCGCCGACCACCAGGGCGGCGCCGGACGTACGCGTCTCGACAAGACCCTGAATCACTTCACCGCATCGTGCGGCCAGGAAGTCGTCCGTGGCGATCGTCTGCCGGCAGACCTGCGCGGCGACGTCCTCATCTCGGAGCCCGTCGGTCGCCTCATCCGTCGCGCCAAGGTCACGAACGACGACGGCATCACCCGGATCAGCAACCCGCACGGCCAGTCGGAGTTCATCCGCTCCAGCGATCCCAACTTCCGCATCGTCAACATGGTGAACGGCCCGGACGGCTGCCTCTACCTCGTGGACATGTATCGTGGCATCATCCAGGAAGGTAACTGGGTCAAGGACGGCAGCTACCTCCGCAAGGTCGTCCAGCAGTATGGCCTGGATAAGATCTACGGTTATGGCCGTGTCTGGCGCCTCGTCCACAAGGACTTCAAGCCCGGCCCTCAGCCGCGCATGCTTGAGGAGACCCCCGCCCAGCTGGTCGCTCATCTCTCGCACCCCAACGGTTGGTGGCGCGACACCGCGCAGAAACTCCTCGTGCTCAAGGGCGACAAGTCCGTCGTCCCGGCGCTCACCGAACTCGCGCTCAACGGCAAGGAGCCCCTGGGTCGCATCCATGCGCTCTGGACGCTCGAAGGCCTCGGCGCTCTCGAAGCCAAGACCGTGCGCGCGTTCCTCGCGGATAAGAATCCCGATCTCCGTCGCCAGGGCCTCCGTGCCGGCGAATCGCTCGTCCGCGCCGGCGACAAGTCGCTCATCGAAGACTTCGCCAAGCTCGGCGCCGACCAGGATCCCAACGTCGTGCTGCAGACCATCATGACCGCCAAGGTCCTCGGCTCGAACGACGTCAAGGCCTGGCCGGATTTCGCCAAGTTCCAGCAGAAGGTCCTGCTGACTTCCGCCTCCAAGGGCGTGAAGGAGCTCGGCGCCATGGTGCTCACCGGCACTGACCAGGTCGGCGGACGCGAATATACCGGCGACGAGAACAAACTGCTCGTCAAAGGTCAGGCTATCTATCGCGAGCTCTGCTTCGCCTGCCATGGTTATGATGGCAAGGGCATGGCCGTCGACGGCCCCAAGCCCGGCATGACCATCGCTCCGCCCCTCGGTAACGCCGCGACCATCAAGGGTCACCGCGACGGCATCGTCCGCGTGCTCCTCGCCGGTATGTCCGGTCCTATCGCCGGCAAGACCTACGATGCCCAGATGGTGCCCATGGCCATGAACGACGACGAGTGGATCGCCGCCGTCACGTCCTACGTCCGCAATTCTTTCGGCAACAAAGGCGCGCTTATCTTCCCCAAGGATGTCGCCCGTATCCGCGAAGAAGTGAGGGGAGTCGCGACTCCCTGGACGAATGACACCCTGCAAGCGGCGTTACCTAAGATGCTTCTCGGCGATAAAGCTTGGATAGTTTCCGCCAGCGATGCCGCAGATACCGCATCTAAGGGCTGTGATGCAGATGCTAAATCACGCTGGGAGACCAAGTCCGACCAGAAGAAGGGCATGTGGTATCAGGTCGAGCTCCCGGCTGAGCAGGCCATCGCCGGCGTCCGCCTCGATGCTTCCGGCCGCCCCAGCGCCTTCCCTAAGAACTTCAAGGTCGAGGGCTCGGTCGACGGTAAGAAATGGTTCCCGCTCGGCACCAGTCACGGCCTCTACTCGCTTTCCGAGGCTTACTTCGGCGCCAAGCCGACCAAGTTCGTCAAGGTAACCCTGACTGACGCGACGAAGGGTCAGCCTTGGGCAGGAGCTGCAGCTCATCGCTCAGAAGTAAGCTGCCGAGAATCTCCGTTCGACAGGGCGACTCCGGTCGCCCTGTCTTGTTTGTCGACCATGACCCCCGTTCAACGTGACCAGTTCAAGCAGGCCGTCTTCCGGTTCGAGCCGTTGCCGGCGGACTGGCCGGCGGATTTTGCGATCATCACCGCGTACGACCCGGACGGGCAGGCGACGACAGCGGAGCAGAACCTTGCCGCCGATGTGGCTTTGGCCGCGGAATTGCGATCGGCAGGCTATCGTCTGCACCGGATCACCGGCGGGTCGGCGGACGGCGCGCACCTTGAGCCCGGTTGGGGCGTGCCGCTGGGCTTACCGGGGGCCGTCGAATTCGGCCGGCGCTACCGTCAGCTGGCCATCTTCGTGGTGAGGGCAGGGGTGGTCTCGTTGGTGGATTGCGA
>RFRI01000338.1 GCA_009924535.1 Verrucomicrobiota bacterium | reverse complement strand
GTCGGGAGCCAGGTTCAGGTGTTCAGGTTCGGGTACAGGTTCGGGATCTGAATTTTACCCCCGCACCCGCACCTGTACCTGATAACCCGCACCAGAGACCTGAGGGCCGAGACCTGGGACCCGAAACTGTCTTCATGTTTGCACCTTTGCACAGGCCACAGGCCGATTTGCACCTTTGCACCAACCAAGGCCTCTAATTCCTAGTGTTGCCCCGAAACTCCTCCATCGTCTTCCCTTCCCCGGAATTAATTCCGCTCCGGGCGAACACCTTGAAGAAGGTCAGGACGACGATCTTCATATCGAGCCAGAAGGACCGGTGGTCGATGTACCAGACATCGAGGGCGAACTTCTCTTCCCAGGAAATCGCGTTACGTCCGTTGACCTGCGCCCAACCGGTGACACCTGGCCGCACTTCCATGCGGCGGGCCTGGAAAGCGCTGTAGCGAGGGATATAGCGCATGAGCAACGGACGGGGGCCGACGACGCTCATGTCGCCGACCAAGACGTTCCACATCTCCGGGAATTCATCGAGGGTGGACGAACGCAGGAATTTGCCGAACGGGGTCAGGCGCTGTTCATCCGGCAGGAGCTCGCCATCCGGCCCACGTGCGTCGGTCATGGTGCGGAACTTGACCATGCGGAACGGCTTGGCCCGAAAGCCAGGGCGTTCCTGCACGAAAAACACCGGTGAACCGAGCTTGAGGCGCACGAGAATCGCCACGACGAGCAGGAGCGGCGCGAAGCCGACGAGCCAGCACGCCGAGAAGACGATGTCGAACGCGCGCTTGAGCATCAGCGGGCCGGAGAAGCAGGAAGGTCGATCAGCTGCACGGTAGCCTCTTGGATGAAGGCGCCGCCGGTGAAGGCGATTTCATATTCGAGCGACGTGGCCCAGGCGGGGACCATCGCGGGGACGACGGTCTGGCGGGCTTGGCAGACTTGGGTGATTTCCGACGAACGGCCGGGGCCTTTGAAGCGGAGCGTTATCTGGACCTGCGCTTCAGGAACATCCAGCCGCTCGGCCCAGGTCCAAAGCTGCAGGCGGACGAGCTGGCCGGCGCGCAGTGCGACGGGGACGACGACGGGGCCGACCTTCCCGGCGGGCGCGATCAGACGAAGGCCCGCACCAAGGCGGTCGACCTTGTTCTTCGCGGAGGGCGCGAGGTCGAGGACGTCCTTAGCTTCGGGCGACGAGAAGTCGTGGCGATGCGCGACGGGGGCCTCCGACTGCTGCGCGACGCGATAGGCGAGCCAGCCGTTCGGGACATCCGTCTTGGCCCAAGCTTCGAGCGGTGCCGGATCGCCCTCGACGAGGTAACGCTCCGACCACTGGGCGCGGGGGTTCTCGGCCGGGAAGGTACTCCAGCGGACCGGCATGCCGTAAGCGCCCCAGACGCGATTGAAGGCGGACTCCTTCTTGGCATACGCCGACTCGACCGCCGTGAGATGACGCAGGGCCGCGAGGCGGGCTTCAAAGGCAGGCACGACCTGACGGGCCTGCACGGCTTCACGATAGCTGCGATAGAGTTCCCAGGTATCCGCGAACTGCTGGAGGCGCCAAGCCTGCCGGCGGAGGCTCGGGGTCTGCCTCACCGCGAAGATCTGCGCGTCCTGCGCTGACCGCAAGGAGGCGGAGATCGCCGCGACTTCGCCGTCGGAAAGGACGAGCGCTCCGCGTTCATCTCGGAAATGGCGGAGGAAGGCGTCCTTGCCGCCGATCTGCGCATCGCGGCGCCAGCCGGACTCGATGTGCGTATACGCTTCGCGCATCGAGCCGGCGGCGGGGCCATAGGCGGCTGCGAACCACTTATTGAGGAGCGCGTTCGTATCCGCGTGCTTATCTTCGAGGATTTTCGCCGCCAACCAGAGCTTCGGGGCGTCGAAGGCCCAGAGGGGATACGCTTCGGCATACCAACCGGTCGCGCCGGCGGTGTGGGTGGCGCGGAGGGAGCCGACGAGCGCGGTGAAGTTGACGCGGGGCGACGCCACATCGGCGCCGTAGAGGTAATCATACACCCCGAGGCGCTTCACGCCAGACTTCGCCCAGGCGGCGAGATTGGCGCGATCCTGGGCGATGAACTCCGCGGAGCCGTAGCCGATGCGATCCACGCAGACCCAGGGGAAGATCTCGGGGCGGAGCTTAATCGTCGGAGCCCGCAAGGTCTGCATGTAGGCGAGCGATCCGATGGCGTGG
>RFRI01000337.1 GCA_009924535.1 Verrucomicrobiota bacterium | reverse complement strand
ACCCGCTGATGTCCTGGAAGAACCGCAACTGCGATGCGACGGTCAAGGACGGCATCCTTACCGCCAAAGGCACGGGCCCTTCCCCCTTCTTGGGCGGGGTAGGCGTAGCCGCCGTTATCCGAATAAAACACGATGATCGTGTTGTCGGCGATGCCGGCGTCATCAATCGCTTGAACGATGCGGCCCACGCCGTCGTCGAGGGATTTCACCATCGCGGCATAAAGCGCGTTGTGCTGCGGGTTCTTCGGGTCGACCTTGGATTTGAAGTGTTCGACGTAGTCGGCGCGGGCGTTCCACGGCGAGTGCACCGAGTAGGCCCAGTAGTTGAGGTAGAAAGGCCTGTCCTTGTGGGCGGCGATATACTTCGCGGCTTCCTTGGACATGCGGTCTTCGATGTTCACGCCGACATCGTCGGTGATCGTCGGGTCCTTGATGAACTTCCAGGGAGCGAGGTAGCCGTTGCCGGGGCCGGCAGCGTTGGGGGCATGCGGGAAGTCGGAGTCAAAGCCCTGGTCCATCGGCTCATAGTGGTCGGCTGGCTTGAGGTTATGGCCGAGGTGCCACTTGCCGAAGTGCGCGGTGGCGTAGCCGGCTTCTTTGAGGGCTTCGGCGAGGGTGAAGTATTCCGGTTTCAGGCGGGACAAGCTATTGGCATCGAGCAGGCGCTTGTTCGGGCCGCCTTGGATGAGCTCCTTGTTAAGATAGATCGGATTGATGTGGCAGACCGGCGCGGTGATGCCGGTGCGCGCGGGGTATTGCCCGACGAGGATGCTCGAGCGTGTGGGTGAGCAGAGCGGGCTGGCGGCGTAGGCCTGCGTGAAGCGCGTTCCGCGCTTGGCCAGCCGATCGATGTTCGGGGTCTCGTAGAAGGTGCTGCCGAAGCAGGCGAGGTCATGCGCGCCAAGGTCGTCGGCGAGGATGAAGACCACGTTTGGCTTGTCGGCGGCGAGGGCCGCGAGCGGGGCTAGGAAGAGGGCGAGGAGGCGCATGGAGGGCTTACTTCTTTGCCTTCTTGGCCGCGGGTTTAGCGACCGGGGCGGTCGGATCCTCGGTGATGCTGCCGTGCCACTTGGGGGCGATGTTGTGGCTGTCCCATTCCTCCCAAAGCTTGATCAGTTCGGCCTTCTTTTCGGATCGCCTTCTGCGGGCCGAAGCGCCAGGCGAGCGTCGCATGGGGGGCGGACTGGCTCTCGCCTTTCAGGAAGGGCAGCAGGTTCACGCCTTCGATGGCATCGACATGCTTGGCGCCGGCGAGGGCGCAGGCGGTCGGGAGGAAGTCCAAGGTCGAGACGGGGTGGTCGTACGTCTTGCCGGCGGGGAGCTTGCCGGGCCAGGAGGCGAAGAAGGGCACGCGGATGCCGCCTTCAAGCGTCTGACCCTTGTCGCCGCGGAGCGGGGTGTTCACGCCGGTGTTGTAGGCGAGGTAGGGTTTGCGGCCGGCGCCGCCGTTGTCGCTGACGAAAAAGACGAGGGTGTTCTTGTCGGCACCGGATTTGCGGAGGTAGTCCGTGACGCGCCCGATGGCGTCATCGAGGCCTAGGAGCAGTCCGAGGTAGCCACGGCGATCGTTGTCGGTCACTCCGGCCGGGATGCGGGCGGCGATGGAGGGCGAGATCTCGAGCGGCGTGTGCACGGCGTTGTAGGCGAGATACAGCATCCACGGCTTCTGCTTATTGCGATCCATGAAGCCGATGGCTTCGTCGGTGAAGATGTCGGTCAGGAAGCCGTCCAGTTTCTGCAGCTTGTCGCCGCGGTAGATCATGTTATGCGAATGGCCGGAGCCGAATTCAGGATCGGCGTCCGGGTGCTGCGCGTAATTGTGTCCGCCGACGAGGAAGCCGAAGAACTCGTCGAAGCCGCGGGAGTTGGGGTGGTGCGGCTTGTCGAAGCCTTGGTGCCATTTGCCGATGAGCGCCGTCGCATACCCGACGTCATGCAGTTCGTTGGCGATCGTGCGTTGGTCGAGCGGCAGCCCGAGCTCGGCTTCCTTGCCGACGTGCGGGTTGAACTCATGGCCGAAGCGGGTCTGCGCCCGACCGGTCAGCATGCCCGCGCGGGAAGGGCTGCAGTAGGGGCAGGTGACGTAGCCCGAGGTGCAGCGCACGCCGGACGCCGCGAGCGCGTCGATGTTCGGCGTCGGCACGGCTTTGCCGCCGTGCACGCCGATGTCCCCGTAGCCGAGGTCATCGGCGAAGA
>RFRI01000336.1 GCA_009924535.1 Verrucomicrobiota bacterium | reverse complement strand
TAAGTGCAAAAGTGCAAATCGGCCTACGGCCTGTGCAAAGGTGCAAAAGTGTGAGGCCGCCACCTGCCACCTGAAAGTGATGCCTTTGCTTCGCAGCGGTTCACCATGCCAGCAGATCCCCACGCGCTCCGTGCGCGCCACAAAAAAGCCCCCGAGGTCGGGGGCTTGATGCGTACGCGAGAAGCGCGGCTTACTTCGCGTGGGCCTTGACGAAATCGATGTCGGCCTTGACCTGGGGAACGCTGTTTTCCCAGTCGGCTTCGTGTTCGACGGAGATATGGCCGTCGAACTTCTGGCGGATGAGTTCCTTGAGGCAGCCATCGACGTCGACCACGCCCTTGCCGGCGACGACCACGCCGGCCTTGTGGCCGAAGTCGGACTTGTCCTTCAGGTGGACGCTGATGATGCGGCCTTCGAGGACTTTGAGGCACCAGACGGAACTGAGATCAGAAGTGGCCCAGTGGCCGATGTCGGCGCAGGCGCCGACGCGGTGGTCGCGGCTTTCGACGACGCCGAGGACGTAGAGGGGATTCCAGACCTTATACTTCGTGTCGATCTTGCCGTCCTTGGCGATGCGGCTGCCGTGCTCATGGAAGGCGACCTTCATGTCGAACTCGATCGCGGCGGCTTCCCAGGCGGCGATCTGTTCGGTGGACTCGGTGCAGACGGAATAGAGGCCCATCTTCTTGGCGAACTTCATGATGGCGTAGACCTCGTCCTTGTCCTTGGCGCCGACGACGCCGTAGTTGACGGCGCGCACGCCCTGACGGTCGAGCTCGGCCTTGATCTCGGCCATGGTGGCGTCGGACATCGAGTGGTGGGTCTTCTCCTTGGAGCCCGGCTTCACGGCCTGTCCGGGGAAGAGTTCGATGACGTTGCCGCCCGCTTCCTTGGTCTTGGCGATGGCTTCGAAGAAAGAGAACGACTTGAAGGTGTAGGCTTGGGAGCCGACGAACCAGCCGTTCTGGCGGAAGGATTCGGGGATCGGATCGGCGCTGACGCAGGCGGCGGCGGCGAGGGCGAGGGCGAGGAGGGTGAGGAGACGCATGGGTGTGGGGTGTAAGGACAGAGTAAAGCCCCCCAAGGTTCCCTAGGTCAAGAGCCCCTCTGCTGCGGTGTGGCAGAAAAGCCTCCTTTTGGGTGCCATCGGCCATGTTTTTCTTCGAACTATGGTCGGCGCTCCGTGCGTGGTGGGGCGGCCGGCCCGTACCGACCAACCTTGGCGCCCAGGGCGAGCGTCTCGCCGAAGCGCACTATCGTCGCCAAGGTGGACGCTGCCTCGCGGCGAATTGGCGGCACGGCCGCGATGAGCTCGACCTCGTCATCCTTGAGGGCAAATCGGGGGTGCGTGTCATACGCGCTTCGACGTCGTGGAAGTTCTGGTTTGCAAGAAAGGCACCGTCCGCCTCCTTCAACACCGTGGCGAAGTCCTCTTCGGACGGCGCCGCTTCTAGACTCCGATGTCCGACACCGACCGTCATCCGTTCCTCTCCGGCCTGAGCAAGCACCGGGGCGCCCAGCCCACCTGCGTGGTCATCTTCGGCGCCTCCGGCGACCTGGCTGCCCGCAAGCTCCTGCCCGCCCTTTACAACCTGGCGGTCGACAGCCTGCTGCCCGCCGACTTCCACCTGATCGGCTTCGGCCGAAAGCCCATCCCGGACGCCGAGTTCCGTACCCAGGCCGCGGCCGACCTCAAGAAGTTCTCCCGCCGCGAGTTCCGTCCCGACATCTGGAAGCGCATCGAAGACAACACCACCTATCAGGCCGGTGGTTACGATGACCCCGCCGCCTTCGCCGCCCTGAAGGAACAGATCGCCGCCGCCGAGAAACGCGCCGGTCGCCCCCTGCAGCTCGTCTTCTACGTCTCGACGCCGCCCACGGTGTTCGAGCCGATCCTCGAGAACCTCGGCCAGTCCGGTCTCGCCGCCCGCGGCGTCGGCACCGACCTCGAGAGCAAGGTCATCATCGAGAAGCCGTTCGGCAAGGACCTCGCCTCGGCCGTGCACCTCAACGCCGTCGCCGCCCGCAACTTCCGCGAGTCGCAGATCTTCCGCATCGACCACTACCTCGGCAAGGAGACCGTCCAGGATCTCCTCGTCCTGCGTTTCGCCAACCCGATCCTCGAGCCGCTCTGGAACCGTCGCCACGTCGATCACGTCCAGATCACGGTCGCCGAAGAACTCGGCGTCGGCACCCGCGGCGGTTATTACGAC
>RFRI01000335.1 GCA_009924535.1 Verrucomicrobiota bacterium | reverse complement strand
TCAACCGGACGGCGGCCCGATCATCATCGCGGACCTGACGCCCGACGGCACGCGCGATCTGGAACGGTCCCACGAGACCGAGATCGACTACGTCACCGATGGCGTCGAATTCTCACTCGTCACCAAGTTCGTCGACGCGCTGCCCATGGGCGGCAAGCTCCGCTTCGCTCCCTCGACGACGCTCTTTCGATCGCAACGGCGCCAGTGGTACCGCGTCCTCATCAATGACGGGAGCGTGGTCTCGTTCGGCAATCGAACGCGCACGGTGGTCGACGTCGGCGGCGGAGGCCGCTCCGACCAGCGCGCCCATCGCGAAGGAGGCGCTGAGCATCGCGGCGGTCTTGCCGAGCAGGATGAACTCCAGGCGGTCGTCCGTGGCGCCGCCGGCGAGTCCGCCCATGTCTTCGGTCTGTCCGCCGACGAGCCGCGTCGAGCCCGCCGTCACGGCGAGTTCGCTCACGAGGGCGGTGGCGAGGGCCGGGTTTGCGGCATAGCCGGTGGCGAGCAGTTCGAAGGCCAGCGGCTGCAGGGCGTCGCCGGCGAGCAGGGCGGTGGCCTCGTCGAAGGCCTTATGGCACGAGGGCCGTCCGCGGCGCAGGTCCGAATCATCCATGCACGGCAGGTCGTCATGGATCAGGGAATAGGTGTGGATGCACTCCAGCGCCGTGGCGGCGTGGGAGGCGTCGGCCTGGGGGGCGAAGGCCGCGGCGGAGGCGAGGCAGAGGACCGGTCGCAGGCGCTTGCCCCCGGCTTCGAGCGAATAACGCATCGCGCCATGCAGGCGGGCGGGGCGGGCCGTGGCGGCCGGCGTCAGGCGTCGGAGCGACGCTTCCGCCTGCCGGATGAATGCCTCGTGCCGTGACTGAAACAGCGAGGCGTCCATCGGTTACTCGATGTCGGCGCCGAGCTTGAAGAACGTCGCCGTGCGGCCGACGCTGCCGATGACTTCGCTTTCGGTGAGCTTGGCCAGTTCCTGGGCCTGCTTGTCCATCTCTTCGCGCTCGGCGGTGAAGCGTACCTTGACCAGGTCGGCGTTACGGAAGGCTTCGGCGAGGAGGTTGGCGATGCCGGCGTTCACGCCGGCCTTGCCGACGAACACCTTCGGGTCGAGCGTCTGGGCGAGACTGCGCAGCTTGCCGCGTTCGGCGCCGGTGAGGCGGGGTTGGTCTTCAGAGCCTGATTCCATGCCCGCTATGACGCTCTGGCAGGGCGGGGGAGTCAACGGACTAATCGGCTGCGCCTTGCCCTCCGTGCTCCGTTGGGCATCATGGTCGGACCGATGAGCCCAGCTTCCCCATCGCCTGCACGTGTCGTCCTTCCTGAGGTCGAGATCGCGGCGGAAGTCCGTCCGCTGGATCCCGTAGTCGTGCACGTCCGCTGCGCTCCGCGTTACTCCCATTCCCTGCGGATCTGGCAGAGCACGTTCCTGCTGGACCGTGATTCCTCCCACACGAGCTCGATGGTCGGCTTCGAGAACATCTCCCTCTATCCGCACTGGAGGATGGTACCCTTCGGGCGCCCCCATCAGTTCACCCTGTACTTCGAGCCGCTGCCGAAGTCGGTCCGGGTCTTCGACCTATCCGAGATCATTCCCGAACCTGGCGGCTGGCATTTCCCGGCGATCCGGAGGAATCAGGAAGATGTCTACTGGCTGGACCTGCCTAACTGACGGAAAACAGGCTTATATTTCCTATCTAAGTCCGGGGAGGGAGGGGTAGTTCCTTCTTGCTAACCCCCTTCCGGGTCGTCATTTCCATGGGTCAACTTCGTTAGGGAGAGGGGCGGAGCCCTTCTCACGCTGGTCGGTAGGCGAAAGCCTATTCCAGACGGAGAGCCCGGCTAAACGGCGGGGCTTTCGGGAATTTCTCCCAGGTCGGCCATCATCAACCCAAAACTCACCACCACCATGTCCGTCAATAAGTCTGAAGTCATCAAGAAGCACCAGCAGGATGCCAAGGATACCGGCTCCCCTGAAGTCCAGGTCGCCCTCATCTCCGCCCGCGTCACCCACCTGACCGAGCACCTGCGCACCCACCGCAAGGATTTCCACTCCCGCCGCGGACTGATCATGCTGACGAATCGTCGTCGCAAGCTCCTCGCGTACCTGAAGTCGACTGACCTGGATCGCTACAACGCGCTCCTGGCCAAGCTCAACCTCCGCAAGTGAACGGCGCCTCCGGGCGCTTCTGTTCACCGAGCGTCCCAGCCTAGGCTGGGA
>RFRI01000334.1 GCA_009924535.1 Verrucomicrobiota bacterium | reverse complement strand
GGATGATGCACCAGCGCAAACAGTTTTAACTGCCGGTGCAACAGCTGATCCAGTTAAGGATTACTTAAAATTAATTGGTCGAGTGCCACTTTTAAATGCTGAGCTTGAGGTATCACTAGCCCAATCTGTTGAGGCAGGATTATTTGCCGAGGAGCGGCTGGCCATTGAGGCTGAGCTTGAACTTGCCGGAAGATTCCGCGCCGAGCTTGAACGTGCCGCGCAACGGCGACTGGAGGTCGCCTTCCCACTTCACCGTGAAGGGAACCGCGGCGAGGAAGGGCGTGGGCGACTGGCCGGCGGGAACGTAGAGGGCGAGCAGGCGGTCGGAGCGGACGTCGGTCTTGCCGGCGGCGACGAACGTGACCTTCAGGCCGGGCAGGTCCTGGGCGGAGAGGGCGGTCGCGACGGTCGCGGCGAGCAGGCAGAGGAGACGGCGGAAAAGCATGGCGGCGGTGCGCTTCCTATTGGGTGGCATTCCCGCCGTCAGGCAAGCCCCCAACAGAAAGGCCCGGCGTGAACCGGGCCTTTCGCGTGAGGATTTCGCCTCAGCTTACTTGGCGAACGAGCGGTAGTCTTCGCCTTCCTTTTCGGGGACGACGTTGATCGTGCTGCCGATATCGTCGGGCACGCGGGATCCGTCGACCGCCTTCACGTTCATCTTGATGCGCATCTGCATCACGGGGACGAGGCCGGCGACTTCGAGGAAGACGGATTTGCCGTCTTCGGCCACCTTGACGGACTGGATCGCGACGTTGTCGTTGCCCTTCTCCTCGGGGTTGCTGACCTTGTATTCGTCGGAGCCGTAGGCGCTGGTCCAGCGATAGTTGTACTGGCTGATGGACCAGTTCTGGAGGTCGGAGGCGGTCTTCTTGTCGAGCGCGCCGGTGAAGCCGATGGTGATGCCCTTCTTGGAGACGTGGAGCGACTCCTGCATCGTCACGGACTTGCCGGTGTAGCGGACGCGCTGGATCGCGCCGTCCTTGACGCCGTTGGTCTGCCAGCCCTTGAGGCCGGCGACGTAGAGCTGGCCGTCGATCGGGCTGAAGCGCGCGCGCATCAGGCCGGTGGCGAACTTGAGCGGGAACTTAACCACGCCGCCCTGGGCGGTTTCGCCGACGCGTTCCTGGAGGACCGCGAAGAGCGAGGACTTGCCGTAGGAGAGGTAGAGCATGCGGCCTTCGAAGGGACCCCACTTGCCCTTGTTCGCGGGCACCCAGATCTGCGTGCCGTTGGAGTTGTCGATGTCGTAGGGAACCCAGCAGAGATGCTGGCCGTAAGCCGTCGGCGCCGGGGTGCGGTGCGAGAGGTCGGGGACTTCGATGAAGTCGCCGGGCTTGGAGAAGTGGATGTAGTCGACCGGGACCCAGGTACCCTGGTTGTCGCCGTTGGAGATCTCGCCGTTGGGGCCGACGCACATGCCGTTGGGGGCGCGGATGCCGGTGGCGTGGACTTCGAACTTCTTGCCGTCAGGGGAGACCTTGAAGATCGAACCATGGTGGTCGCTGAGGGGGCCCCAACCGCGGCCTCCCGGATTCACGGGTCCGCCCTTGAGGAAGTAGAAGTTGCCCTGCGAGTCGGTCTGCAGGTCGAACGTGAACTCGTGGAAATTCGAGGTGACCTGGACGTCGTTGTTGAAGTTCTGGTAGAAGTCGGCTTCGCCGTCGTTGTTCAGGTCCTGCAGCAGCGTGATCTGGTCGCGGCCGAGGACGTAGACCTGCTCGTTGACGATCTTCAGGCCGAGGCCGTGGAAGATGCCGGTGGCGAAGCGGTGCCAGGTGATCTTGCTGAGCTTGTCGTCGGCGAACTTGCCGACCCAGACGTCGCCGCTCCAGGTGGAGAAGGCGATGCGGCCGTCCTTGAAGAAGTCGATGCCGCCGACGCGGATCCAGGCGCCGAACGGGTTCTCCGCGGGTACGGTGACGGTGTCGACGACGTAGGGGGCGGCGAGGAGCTCGGTCAGCTGGTCCTTGAGGGACTGCTTCTGCGCGGCGTCCTGTTCGCCTTCGATGCGGGACTTGAGCGAGTCGATCTGCTTGGCTTGGTCGGTCTCGCCGAGCACGCCTTCGGTCACGACGTCCTGGGCCCAGTGGGCGGGGCCGCCCTTGGTGAAGGCGCGCAGGTCGGCGGCGGGGGCGACCTTCGAGGTCACGCGACGGAGTACGTCGCCGGCGTTGATGGCGCCGTGGGCGAAGGAGACCTTGAAGGAGATGCCGGGGGCG
>RFRI01000333.1 GCA_009924535.1 Verrucomicrobiota bacterium | reverse complement strand
CGCGGCGGGTCGGTCTCCGCCGCCGCCGTCGCCGCCCTGCTGGCCGCCGAAGCCCCGGACCTCGATGTCTTCCTCCGCTCCGCCGCCGATCCGCTCGAGGCCTTCCGCTGGCACCGCCACTTCACGCACAGCTTCGCCTTCATGCCGGTCTGGGCGCTGCTCAGCGCCTGGCTTACCGCGCTCTTCTTCCGCCGCCGCCATAACGTCGGTTGGCGCGAACTCTTCCTGCCCGGACTCGTCGGCGCGCTGACGCACCTGCTGTGCGACGGCTGCACGAGCTACGGCACGATGCTGCTCTGGCCTTTCACCGAGACGCGCTACGCTTGGGATTGCCTGCCGATCGTCGACCTGCTCGCCACCCTGCCCTTGCTGGTGCTCGCGGTCATGGCCTGGCGCCGGCATTCGCCGCGTCTCGCCACCTACGCCTTGCTCTGGTTCGGAGCCTATGCGTCGCTCGGCGTCTGGCAGCATGCGCGCGCCGAACGCAGCGTCCGCACCTGGCTGGCGCAGCGAAACATCGAACCGGAACGCCTGGCGGTAAAGCCGACGATCTCGAACCTCTTCGTCTGGCGAGCCATCTGGCTCAACGACGGCCGCTGGCAGGTCGCCGCGCTGCGCAACCTGCCCTTCACCTCGACGCGGCTGATCGTGGGTGAAAGCCGGGCGGCTTGGTCGGCGAACTCCGTCGGCAATCCGCCGGCCTATTCCGAAGGCGCGCACGTGATCGCCGACTTCTCGCGTTTCACCGGCGGATGGAATTCCTACGACACCCAGCCGGGCGCCATCCTGGTCGGCGACATCCGCTTCGCGATGCTGCCGACGAGCAGCAAGCCGCTCTGGTCCGTCCGTTGCGCCCCCGGCGGCAGCCTCGCCGAGGCGACGCTCGTCATGGACCGCGGCCTGCAGGACGGCGACCTGGCCCGCTTCGGCGCGTTGCTCTCCGGATCTGATTCCCGCTTCATCGAGATCAAGTAACATGCGCGCCCTCCTCCTCTTCCTCAGCGTCGCCGCCCTCGCCGCCGAACCCGCGCTGAAACTCGTGCTCGAAGACGAGTTCGACGGCACGGAACTGAACGCGAAGACCTGGAACATCGAGACCGGCAAGCGTCGCGAGTCTCTGAACTCACCCAAGGCGGTCGACGTGAAGGACGGCGTGCTGAAGCTCACGACGTGGACCGACGTCGACGGCACGACCTACTGCGGCTTCCTGACGACCCGCAAGAAGTTCGCGTTGACGCAGGGCAAGACCGAGGCGCGCTGCCGCTTCTCCGTCCAACCGGGCACCCAGATCGCCTTCTGGGCGCAGTCGTCGACCTATGGTAAATCCGGCACCGCGGCGGGCGCGGCGACCGACGGCGTCGAGATCGACATCCTCGAGACCACGGGCCTCAAAAAAGGCGGCTATCAGTCCGTCCTCCATTGGGGACCGTATAAGCATCCGACCGAGAAGAAGGCCAGTTCCACGCAGTACCCGGCGAACGTCGGCGGCGAGTGGCATGACTACGGCGTCGAATGGGATGATGCCGGCTACCGTTTCACGTTCGACGGCAAGGTCGTCTGGACCGATGCGAAGTGCCCGGGCTCCAAGGCGCCGCAGTTCCTCCTCCTCACCAGCGAATCAAACCTCAAGGGTTGGAACGGCGAACGCCCGAAAGAAGGCTACGGCCTCAAGGACGCCTCGAAGAACACCTTCGAGATCGACTGGGTGAAGGCCTGGGAACGCGTCCCCGCGGCGAAGTGATTCAGCGCAGCTCGAAACGGTAGGTGGCCACGGCTTCCGAATCGACCGGCGCACGGTTGCGCGAAGCCGGCGCGAAAGACGATGCCCGCGCGGCCGTCAACGCAGCTTCATCGAGCAGACGGCTGCCGGAACTCTGCGTCAGCTCGACCTGCCGGACGGATCCGTTCGCTGCGAGCACGATACGAACGCCGACCACGCCTTCCGCCCCCGCGCGCGTCGTCGCGGAGCCGCGTGGTGATGTCCTGGCGCGCCACGCGCAGCGCCGGGTTGTCGCTGACGGGGCCGATGTGCACTTTCAACGCCGCCTGATGCCCCAAGGTGTGCAAAGCGGCTTGCAATCGCTCCAGGTTGGCGTCGGAGGTCAATGATTCACGTTCGACTTGCAAAGTCCACTCATGGTCAGTGCGCGTGATCAGCTGCGATTGCATGGCCAGTTCACGCGTCATGGCCTGGATTTTCTGGGCTTGCAACAACTGCTG
>RFRI01000332.1 GCA_009924535.1 Verrucomicrobiota bacterium | reverse complement strand
TCGGACGAAGTGGACCCTGAGCGTATCGCGGTGATGGGCCATTCCCTCGGCGGCAAGATGGCCTTCTATGCGGGTTGCCTTGACCACCGTTTCAAGGCGGTCGTCGCGAGCGATTTTGGCATCGCGTGGGATTCGACGAATTGGGGTGATGACTGGTACTTCGGGTCCAAGCTCAAGGCGATGCGGGCCGACGGGCTCTCGCATGAACAGCTGCTCGCCTGCGCCGCGCCTACGGAATTCTTCCTCATCGCCGGGCAATACGACAGTAGCGCGGCCAGCTGGCCGTATCTCGCCGAGGCACGCAAGGTGCACCTGCTTTACGGCAAGGAAGACAGCATCGAGATGTTTGACCACCACACCGGACATCAGCCCTCCTGGGACTCGTTGAAGTCGGCTTATATCTGGCTCGCCCGGAAGATGAGCATGCCCCGGCCTGACTTCGCCTATCTCGACGGCCTCGCCCGCGAGCAGGCCAAGGCCGCCAAGTAGGCTTTATTTCTTCACGCCGGAGGGCACGGCGTCCTTGAGGAGCGCTGCGAGGCGGGTGCGCATGGCCTTGACGCGGTCAGGCTGAGCGGCGGCGAGGTTCTTGGTTTCGGAGGGGTCTTCAGCGAGATTGTAGAGTGCGACGGGCTCATACTTTCCGGCGGCAGCTTTGCCTTTCTTCTTCGCTTTGGCTGCGCCGTCGTCTTCACCCCCGTCGGCATCTGCGTTGCCGCTCACCATCAGCTTCCAGTCACCCATGCGGACCGCAGCGCGGGCCGGGCCTTGGGTCGAGACGGAGAGGATCGCGTCGTGCGGCGAGGGCGCACCTTTGGTCAGCATCGGCCAGACGTCCAATCCGTCGATCGGCAGCTTCTGTTCCAGGGAACCGCCGGCCAGCTTGATCAGCGTCGGATACCAGTCGACCATGTGCATGGGCTGGGCCACGTGTTGGTCCGCCGGGATGCGGCCCGGCCAGGTGGCGAAGGCCGCGGCGCGGGTGCCGCCTTCGTAGATCGTACCCTTGTAGTCTCGGAAGGGGGTATTGTCGCCAGGCGGCGGGCCGCCGTTGTCGCTCGAAAAGACGATGAGCGTGTTCTCGAGCAGGCCGGCCTTCTTGAGCGAATCTTCGATCCTGCCGATGGCCTCGTCGACGGCGGCGAGCATGCCCGCGAGCTTCTGGCGGTTGCCTTTGAGCGTTCCGTAGGGCTTGAGGTAGTCTTCAGGGACCTGGAAGGGGCTGTGCACGCCGTTGAAGGGGACGTAGAGGAAGAGGGGCTTGGATTTGTCGCCGGTCTCGATGATCTTACAGGCTTCCTTGGTGATCAGGTGCGTCGTGTAGCCTTCTTCCTTGAGCGGCTCGCCATTGCGAAACCAATCGAGTTTATTGAGGCGGTCGTGGGTGTAGTAGTCGAGCATCCCGAAGAAGTGACCATACTGGTGGTCGAAGCCGCGCGCGTTGGGCTGGTAGGCCTTCTCGAATTCGCCCAGGTGCCATTTGCCCGTGAGCGCGGTACGGTAGCCGGCCGCGCGCAAGGCGTCGGCCAGCGTGCGTTCGGCGAGCGGCAGGCCCCAGGGCGCGCCAGGCGAGACGATCGTGTAGACGCCGGTGTGCGTCGGGTAGCGTCCGGTCAGTAGGGTGGAGCGGGTCGGTGAGCAGACCGGCTGGACGTAATGGCTGTCGATGATCGTCCCGCTCTTGGCGAGCCGGTCGATGTTCGGCGTCTTGATTTCCTTGCCGCCATTAAAGCCGCAGTCGGCGTAACCCAGGTCATCAATCAGCAGGAAGACGATGTTCGGTTGGCTGGCTGCTTGGGTGCACAGGGCGAAACCAAGCCAAGAAATGAACAGGGCGTAACGCATGGGGTAGGTGAGACGTACCCTCTGCGTTCAGGGTTGTCAAAAGGCTTAGCGCCAGAGCGGCTCGGCCTGAGTCTTGCTCCAGGCCTCCCATCGCTCGATCAAGGTCTGGGTAAGCTCTTTGTGATTCGCGGATAACTCCCTCTTTTCGGAAGGGTCGGCTTCCAGGTCGTAGAGTTCCCAGCGGGGACCTCCCCGGAATAGTTTCCACTTCCCGGATCGCAGGGCGCCACTCTTGCCGACGCGCCAGTAAAGCGTCTCGTTGAGCGGTCCGGCGTCAGGCTTCGCGAACAGGTTGCGCAGGTCCTTGCCGTCCGCATCGGCCGGAGCCGCCACGCCGGCGGCGGCGAGGGCCATCGCGGTGAGGTCGGTGGCGAT
>RFRI01000331.1 GCA_009924535.1 Verrucomicrobiota bacterium | reverse complement strand
GGCCAGAAGACCATCACCGCGCGCATCCTCGAGGCTAGCGACGCTTCCAGCGCCGTGCTCGCGCTCATCGAGAACCTGCAGCGCGCCGACCTCAACCCCATCGACGAAGCCCTCGGCTTCGCCTCGCTCATGCGTGACTTCAACCTTACCCAGGAAGCCGTCGCCGACCGTCTCGGAAAGCCGCGCGCCAGCATCGCGAACAGCGTCCGTCTCCTCGCCCTCGACAACGAACTCCAGGGTTACGTGCGCAAGGGTCAGCTTTCCGCCGGCCACGCCAAGGCCTTGCTCGGTATCGAGAACGTCGCCCATCGCGTGCAGGTCGCCCGTCTCGTGATCGAGAAGGGTCTTTCCGTTCGCGCCACCGAAGCCGAGGTCAAGAAGGTCGTCTCGACCAAGAAGACCGAGCATAAGAAGACCGTCCAGACCGTCGTCGCCGACGTCCAAAAGCGCCTCGCGTCCCACTTCGCCTCGCCCGTGTCCGTCGTCCGGAAAGGAACGAAGGGCAGCATCTCGATCCCCTTCAGCAGCGACGACGAACTCGCCCGCCTGCTCGAGAAGATTGGGATTAAGCTCTAACTAGAGTATCGAGTTTGGAGTATTGAGTATGGGGGATGAAGGCATTTCCCGATACTCGATACTCAAGCCAACGCACCTCTGAGCACTGAGTTCCGCTGCGCGGAACTCAGTGCTTAAAGTGGCGCATACCGGTGAAGACCATCGCCATGCCGCGCGCGTCGGCGGCGGCGATGACGTCGGCGTCCTTCACGGAGCCTCCCGGCTGGATGGCGCAGGTCGCGCCGGCGTCGGCGGCGGCGAGGAGACCGTCAGGGAAGGGGAAGAAGGCGTCGGAGGCGATGGCCGAGCCCTGCAGCGAGAGCTTGGCTTCGCCGGCCTTCCAGACCGCGATGCGCGAGGAGTCGATGCGCGACATCTGGCCGGCGCCGACGCTGAGGGTGCGTTCCTTGCCGGCGTAGACGATGGCGTTGGACTTCACGTGGCGGACGACGCGCCAGCCGAAGAGCAACGCGGTCATCTCGTCGGCGGTGGGCTGGCGCTGGGTGACGACCTTGAAGTCGCGCGGGTTGGCGGGCTTCTGGTCGCGGTCCTGCACGAGTACGCCGCCGATGACGGCGCGGACTTCGCGGAGGGTGTCGGCGCGGAGGCCGACCTTGGCGCGCATGAGGCGGAGGTTCTTCTTCTTGCCGAAGATCGCGAGGGCATCGGCGTCGAATTCCGGCGCGATGATGACTTCGGAGAAGATCTCGGCGATGGCCTCGGCGAGGCCCTTGTCGACGGTGCGGTTGGCGACGATGATGCCGCCGAACGGGGCCTGCTTATCCGTCTCGAAGGCCTTGTGCCAGGCTTCGAGGAGGGTGTCGGCTGAAGCCACGCCGCAGGGGTTGGTGTGCTTGAGGATGCAGATCGTCGGGCGCTCGAACTCGCCGATGAGGTAGGTCGCGGCGGTGATATCGAGGATATTGTTATAACTGAGTTCCTTGCCCTGCAGCTGTTCGAAGGCCTCGTGGAAGGAGCCGTAGAGGGCGGCCTGCTGGTGGGGGTTTTCGCCGTAGCGGAGGCGCTGGGCGATCGGCAGGGTCGACGTGAAGCGGGAAGGCAGGCCGAGGACGTTGCCGGCGCCGGGCTGGGCCTGGGATTCGAGGTAGTTGGCGATCGCGGCGTCGTAGGCCGAGGTGCGCTGGAAGACCTTCAGGGCGAGTTCGCGGCGGAGTTCGCCGAGGGTCTCCGGAGCCTTCATCGCGGCGAGCACGCGCTCGTAGTCGGCGGGGTCGGTGACGACGGAGACGGAGGCGTGGTTCTTGGCCGCGCTGCGGAGCATGGAAGGACCGCCGATATCGATATTCTCGATGGCGTCCTCGAACGAGCAGTTCGGCTTCGCGACGGTGGCTTCGAACGGGTAGAGGTTCACGACGACGAGGTCGATGAGGTCGATGCCGTGCTTCTTGGCTTCGTCGAGATGCTCATGCGAATCGCGACGGCAGAGCAGGCCGCCGTGGACCTTCGGGTGCAGGGTCTTCACGCGGCCTTCCATGATCTCGGGGAAGCCCGTATGCTCGCTGACGTCGGTCACCGGCAGGCCGGCGTCGCGCAGCATCTTCGAGGTGCCGCCGGTGGAGAGGAGCTTGTAGCCGTGTTCCTTGACGAGGGCCTGGGCGAAGGGCAGGAGGCCGGTCTTGTCGCTGACGGAGAGAAGGGCGATAG
>RFRI01000034.1 GCA_009924535.1 Verrucomicrobiota bacterium | reverse complement strand
TACGCCAACAAGGACGTCGTCAACCCGGGCTCCGTCGTGCTCTCCGGCGAGATGATGCTCCGCTACATGGGTTGGATCGAAGCGGCGGACCTCGTGCTCAAGGGTCTTAATGGTGCGATTGGCGGCGGTCGCGTGACCTACGACTTCGCTCGTCAGATGCAGGGCGCCACCGAGATCAAGTGCTCGGAGTTCGGCGACGCGATCATCGCGTCGATGTGATCGTCCTGGGCCGTCACGTCATCCGAACCACGCCGTTGGCGGCCCCTTGGGGCTTGCCAACGGTTTGTTTTCGGGCGGAAATAAGGGCCTAAACAATCCTTCCATGAAGCACGCCCTTACCGCCCTCGCCCTCTCCGTCTTCGTCGCCGGAGTCAACGCCCAGAGTCCCGCTCCGGCGCCTGTCGCGGCCTCCGCCACCGACCTTTCCCTGCGCGGCAGCGCTTCATGGAGCGGCAAGAACGTCTTCCGCGGCATCCAGCGTTCGTCGACCGACGGTCTCTTCCAGGCCGCCGTCACCCTGGACTACAGCGTCCCGGGTCTCTCCGGCACCTCGGTCTACGCCAACTTCTTCAACGCGGATGCGATGGAGCGAACCTACACCTTCGGCGCCCGTAAGGATTACGGCTTCGGCGAGGTCGATCTCGGCTTCCAGCGCATGACCGCCCCGACGGCGCATAGCATCGCCGCGAACGGCTTCACGCAGATCGCCTCCAATTCCGAAGTCTACGCCGGCGTCTCCTTCGCCAACGTGTCGCTCAAGCCTTCGATCTACGCTTACTACAGCCTCGACCTCCAGCAGCTCACGGTGGAAGTCGCCGGCTCCAAGACTTTCGCCGGGTCGAGCATCGGTCTCTCCGGTGTCGACGTCGTCACCAAGGTGTACGGCGGCATCAGCGACGCTTCGGGCTCCGTTTACGCGACCAAGAACTCCTACGGCTATCTGGGCGCCTCCCTTGACCTCACCCGTCAGGTCGGCCGGGGTGCCGAGCTCGGTGTGGGCGCCAATTGGGCCTATAATACCGACAGCCAGGCCAAGACCGCCGGTTCCTCCGTCTGGGCCCGCGTCTTCGCCAACTTCCGTTTCTAAGCCGCCCTCTTTATTAGGGTAGGGCAGGGAGGCGTGGCCTGAGGCCGCGCCTCCCTTGTTTTTGGCCTATTTCAGGCACACCCCCGCCACGGTGCATTCGGGTGTTGACGGAGGGGGGTGCTTTCTCATTTTCCCCCTTTCCCTCTCTATGAAGACCACGCTAGCCAAGAACGTGCAGCTCAAGGACAAGACCTGGTACGTCGTTGACGCCAAGGACCAGATCCTGGGCCGTCTCGCTGTCAAAATCGCCAATATTCTCCGCGGCCGCCACAAGCCCACCTACACCCCCCACGTCGACACCGGCGATTACGTCATCGTGATCAACGCCGACAAGGTCCGCCTCACGGGTTCCAAGGAAGAGGATAAGACCTACATGTTCTACACCGGCTGGGTCGGTACCGCCTACCGCCGCACCGCCGCCGCCATGCGCGAGCGTCGCCCCGAGTTCATCGTGACCCATGCCGTCAAGGGTATGCTCCCGAAGAACCGCCTCGCCAACGCCATGCTCCTTAAGCTGCGCGTCTACGCCGGCGACAAGCATGATCAGGCCGCCAACAACCCTCAGCCTTTCCCTGAGGCCAAGAAGGTCTAATCGCCCTTATCTTTCTTAAATGAGCGCCAAGTCCTCCGCTATCCTCGCTGTCGGCCGTCGTAAGACCGCCTCGGCCCGCATCCGCCTTTCCCGCGGTACCGGTGTCATCGTCGTCAACGGCAAGCCCGTCGAAGAGTACCTCTACACCGAGGCCCTCGTGAAGTCGGCCACCCTCCCGATCACGACCGCCGGCCTCGACGGCCAGCTCGACGTCATCGTCCGCGTCATCGGCGGCGGCCCCAACGGCCAGGCCGGTGCCATCTCCCATGGTCTCGCTCGCGCGATCCAGAAGATGGACGCCACCCTCCGCGCTCCTCTCAAGAAAGAAGGTCTCCTTACCCGCGACGGACGTATGCGCGAACGTAAGAAGCCCGGCCGCCCTGGCGCCCGCAAGCGCTTCCAGTTCTCGAAGCGTTAATCCGCGAAGAGACAGGAACCCTCGAAGGCCCCGGCACCCCGGGGCCTTTTTGTTGCCCAGTTCCCCGTGTCCCGCCATCACTTCGTCATCAAACCAACCTATCCTTTCAAGCCATGTCCCAAAACCTGACCAAGGTCGGCATCGTCGGCGCCTCCGGGTACACCGGAGAGGAGCTCGTCCGCGTCCTGGCCCGCCACCCGCGGGTCAAGCTCGCCGCCGTCTGTTCCCGCACCTTGGCCGGCAAGTCCGTGGCCGACGAGATCCCGCGCCTGCGCGGCGTCGTGGATCCGGCCCTGGTCTTCTCCGCGTCCTCCCCCGAGGAGTGCGCGAAGTCCGACGTGGACGTCTGGTTCCTGGCGCTGCCGCACGGCGTCGCCGCCGAATACGCCCAGCCGCTCGTCGCGGCCGGCAAACGGGTGCTCGACCTGTCCGCCGACTTCCGCCTGCGCGACCTCGGGTTGTACAAAAAGTATTACGGACATGACCATCCGGCCCCGGCGCTCGCCGCGCAGGCCCGTTACGTCATCCCGGAACTCCAGACGGACGACGCGTGGCGATCCGCGAAGCTCATCGCCTGTCCGGGTTGCTACCCGACCAGCATCCAGGTGCCGCTCGTGCCGCTCCTGCGCGCAGGCTTGCTCAAGCCCGAGCCGGGCCGCCTGATCATCAATTCCTACAGCGGCGTCTCCGGTGCCGGCAAGAAGGCCGACGTGGCCTTCCTGTTCTCCGAGCGCGACAGCTCGATCAAGGCCTACGGCATCCCCGGTCACCGGCACATCGCTGAGATCGAGGAGCAGTTCGGCTTGGCCGCCGGCCAGCCGGTCGTGGTCCAGTTCAATCCGCACCTCGCTCCGATGCATCGGGGTATCGCCACGACCATCGTCGTACCCGCCCCGGGCGTCACCGTCGCCCAGGTCGAGGTCGTGTGGCAGCAGGCCTATGCCGGCCGGCCCTTCGTGACCTTGCTCAAGTCCGGCGAATTCCCTGACAGCGCCCACGTGACCAATACCAACCGGGTCGCCTGCTCCGTCGTCGCCGACGCGCGCACCGGCAACCTCATCATCACCTCGGTGATCGACAATCTCCTGAAGGGTGCCGGCGGTCAGGCGGTCCAGAATCTCAACCTGATGATGGGTTGGGACGAGTCCGAAGGCCTTCGCTGATTTTCCATGTCCATCGAGTTCACCAATGATTCGCCGGGCGTCTCCGACGTGCCCGGCTTCCGCGTCGGCGCCGCCGGCTGCGACATCCGTAACAAGGGCGCCGACCGCCTCGACCTGACGCTCGTCGTCGCCGATCGGCCGTGCGCCGCCGCCGGCGTCTTCACGACCAACGACGTGAAGGCCGCCCCGGTCCGCTTCTGCCAGCAGGTGCTCGCCGTCTCCGCGGACAAGATCCGCGGCATCGTCGGCAACAGCGGCAACGCCAATGCCTGCACGGCCGCCCAAGGTGACGCCGATGCCGCCGCGATGGCGAAACTCTCGGCCGCCGCCGTGGGTGCTCCGGACGACGCCTTCCTCGTCTGCTCGACCGGCCGTATCGGTGAGCTTCTGCCGATGGCCAAGGTCGCCGAGGGCATCAAGGTCTCCGCCTCGCGTCTCTCGCGCGACGCCGCCGAGGGCGTGCGTTCCGCCAACGCCATCCTCACCTCCGACACCCGTCCGAAATCCGTCACCGCGCGCTTCGTCTGGGAGGGCAAGACTGTCACCATCGCCGGCATCGCCAAGGGCGCCGGCATGATCGAGCCCAACATGGCCACGATGCTCGCCTTCGTCTGCACCGACGCGTCCGCCTCGCCCGCGGAGCTCAAGACGGCCCTGAAGTCCTCGTCCGACCAGTCGTTCAACTGCGTCAGCGTCGATGGCGACATGTCCACCAATGACACCGTCCTGCTCCTCGCTTCTGGCGTCTCGGGCGTGTCGGTAGGCGCTTCCGCCCCGGCCGGTCTCCGGACCCTGTTCCAGGAAGCCCTCGACAAGGTCTGCTTCGCCCTGGCGGAGAAGATCGTCGGCGACGGCGAGAAGATCACCAAGGTCGTGGCCGTGGAGATCGAAGGCGCCCGCACCCGGGCCGACGCCGAGAAGATCGCCCGCGCGATCGGCAACTCCCTCCTCGTGAAGTCCTCCTGGTACGGCGAAGACCCTAACTGGGGCCGCCTGGCCGACGCCGCCGGCTACGCCCGCACCGGTCTCGACGAAGCCAAGCTGGATATCTACTACGACGACGTCCCGGCCGTCCTCGGCGGCAAGCCGCTGCCGGAGAACAAGCCCAAGTGGAAGCAGATCGTGAAGGCGGCCCGTTTCGCCGTCCGGCTGAAGCTCAACCTCGGCGACGCGAAGTTCCGCCTCCTGGCCGCCGACCTCACGGACGGCTACGTGAACTACAACAAGAGCGAGTAAGGTTTTGCCGTTTACTCTCCCGTCCGCAATCCTGACACTCCGTCCCGCAAGATGAGCATTCCCGCCACGCAAAAAGCCGAGGTCCTTCTCGAGGCGCTTCCCTATATCCATAAGTTCCGAGGCTCCACCTTCGTGGTGAAGTACGGAGGCAGCTTCATGGACGACCCGAACCCCGAAGGCCGTGACCGTGTCGCCACCGACATCGCCTTCCTGTCCGCCGTGGGCATCCAGGTCGTAGTCGTGCATGGCGGGGGTAAGGCCATCACCCGCGCCATGGACAAGGCCGGCATCAAGTCCGAGTTCCGCGGCGGCATGCGCGTCACCGACGCCGCCACCGTCAAGATCGTCGAG
This sequence comes from Verrucomicrobiota bacterium, assembly GCA_009924535.1. GTDB lineage: Bacteria > Verrucomicrobiota > Verrucomicrobiia > Opitutales > UBA953 > UBA953. The sequence continues at coordinate 5,019 of RFRI01000034.1, read as the reverse complement.
GAGACCCTCAACCACGAGATCAACGGACAGATCTGCGAGTCCCTCAAGGTCCGCGGCGCCAACCCGCTCGGCATGCCGGGCAACCACGTCAACCTTTGCGAGAAGCTCTTCGGCGCCGACGATAAAGGGCAGCCCGTCGACATCGGTTTCGTCGGGGATATCAAGTTCGTGAAGACGAAGCTGATCAAGAAGGCGCTCGCCGACGGCCATCTCCCGGTCGTGTCGCCCATCGCGCTCGACGCCGATGACCAGGCTTACAATACCAACGCCGACGTCGCCGCCGCCGCCGTGGCCAATTCCCTGCGCGCCCGCCGCCTCATCTTCATGAGCGATGTCCCGGGCCTCCTCGCCGACGAGAAGGATCCGACCTCCCTCATTACCACGCTGAAGGTCAGCGAAGTCGACGAACTCAAGCGCAAGGGCGTCATCGCCGGTGGGATGATCCCAAAGGTCGATAGCGCCGTGAAGGCCCTCAAGGAAGGCGTCCGCCGTGTACACTTCATCGACGGCCGCGTCCCGCATGCGCTCCTGCTTGAGGTCTTCACCGACAAGGGCATCGGCACCGAAATCGTCCACGGTTGATGAACGGTCCGTCCACAGATTCCGCCGCCGGGCACTACGCGGCCAACGTCGCCCACAACTACGGCGCCCCCCCCGTCACGCTGGTGAAAGGGCAGGGCACCCACGTCTGGGACGCCGCCGGCAAACGCTACCTGGATTTCGCCTCCGGCATCGCCGTCAACGCCGTCGGCCACGCCCATCCGCACTGGGTGAAGCGCGTCGCCGAACAGGCCGGCAAGCTCGTCCACGTCAGCAACCTCTACCGCAACGAACCGCAGGGCCAGCTCGCGCACGCGCTCTCGCTGCGCTGCGGCCCCGGACGCGTCATCTTCTGCAACAGCGGCGCCGAGGCCAACGAAGGCCTGCTCAAGCTCGCCCGTCTGCATGGCCAGCGTAAGTCCGGGGCCGAAGGCGCCTGCATCGGCGTCGTCGTCGCCGAGAAGGCCTTCCATGGTCGCACCTTCGGCGGCATGTCCGCCACGCCTCAGGAGAAGATCCAGAAGGGTTTCCGTCCCTTGCTGTCCGGCTTCACCGCCGCTCCGCTCAACGATCTCGCGGCCTGGGACAAGGCCATCGACGCGCAGACCACCGCCGCCGTCCTGATCGAGTCGATCCAGGGCGAAGGCGGCGTCAATCCCGCCACGCCCGAATTCCTGCGCGGCGTCGAGCAGCTCTGTCGCGCACGCAACGTGCTCTTCATGATCGATGAGATCCAGTGCGGCGTCGGCCGGACCGGCAGGTTCTTCGCCTATGAGCATGCGGGCGTGAAGCCTGATGCGATCGCCATGGCCAAGGGCCTCGGCGGCGGTTTCCCCATCGGCGCGATCTGGATAGCGCCTCCGCATGACGACCTTTTCCAGGCCGGTTCGCACGGTACCACGTTCGGCGGCGGTCCCTTGGCGGCCACCGCGGGTCTGGCCGTGCTCGAGATCATCGAAGCCGAACAGCTCATCGCGAAGGTGGCCGAACGCTCCGTCGGCTGGCATGCCGAACTCCGTAAGCTCGTCGAGCTGCGCCCTGATCTCGTGAAGGAAGTCCGCGGCGCCGGCTACATGGTCGGCGTCATCCTGAAGGTCGACCCGATTCCCGTCGTCGCCGCCCTGCGTGAGGCCGGTATCCTGACCGCTCCGGCCGGCGGGGTGGCCGTGCGTCTGCTGCCTCCGCTCAACGCCTCGCCCGAGGAGCTGGCCGAGGCTGTGGCGATCCTGCGTCAGGTCCTTGGCGGTTGGAAGGCCGCCTGAGCGGTTCCCCGCCCTTATTTTCCTCTGTCCAAACAGGGCACGAGGCCTATGTTCAAACGCTTTCCGAGATGCGTCATTTCCTGAAGGAGACCGACCTGAGCCCGGCCGAAACGGCCCAGGTCTTCGCCGCCGCCGCGGTGCTCAAGGCCGGCCGCGGCAAGTCCGCCGGCGCCGCCCTTGCGCACCAGTCCTGGGGCCTGATGTTCTTCAAGAAGAGCACCCGCACCCGCGTCTCCTTCCAGGTCGGCGTGCATGAGCTCGGCGGCCAGCCGGTGATGCTCAATGCCGACGACCTCCAGATTTCCCGTGGCGAGACCGTCGCGGACACCGCCCGCGTCCTTTCGCGTTACCTCCACGGCATGGTGATCCGTTGCCATGAGCACAGCCTCTTGGAGGAATTCGCCCGCTGCGGCACGATGCCGATCGTCAACGCGCTTTCCGATTTCCTGCATCCGTGCCAGTTCATGACGGACATGTTCACGCTGGCCGAGCGTTACGCTCCCGGCCGTCCGGAACAGTACGCCGCTTCGCTCAAGGGCAAGAAAGTCGCCTTCCTTGGCGACACCGCCTGCAACATGGCCAATTCGTTCGTGCTCGGCGGCGCCGCCCTCGGCGTCGAGATCGCGCTCTCCGGTCCGGCCGGCTATGAGCCTGCCGCCGGGATCCGCGCCCAGCTCAAGAAGGACGGCTTGCCTGAGACCTTCACGTTCTCGACCGATCCCGCCGCCGCGGTGAAGGGGGCCGACATGGTCTACACCGACGTCTGGGTCAGCATGGGCATGGAAGCCGAGAAGGCCGAACGCCTGCGCACCATGCAGCCTTACCAGGTCAACGCGAAGCTGATGTCCCTGGCCAAGCCCGGCGCCTATTTCATGCACTGCCTCCCGGCCCACCCCGGCGAGGAAGTCTCCGCCGAGGTGCTCGAGAGCAAGCAGAGCATCATCTTCGACCAAGCCGAGAATCGTCTGCACGTGCAGAAGGCCATCCTCGCGCATCTCGCCGCCCACCGCGGCTGATTTTCCCATACCATAACTATGAGCAAGAAGAAGAAAATCGTCCTGGCCTACTCCGGTGGCCTCGACACCTCCGTCCTCCTTTCCTGGATCAAGGACAAGCACAATGCCGAGATGATCGCGTTCTGCGCCGACATCGGCCAGGAGGACGAACTCAAGGGCCTTAAGCAGAAGGCCATGAAGACCGGCGCCTCCAAGCTCTACGTCGACGACCTTCAGGCCGAGTTCGCCCGCGACTTCATCTTCCCGATGATGCAGGCCAGCGCCATCTACGAAGGCCAGTACTACCTCGGCACCTCCATCGCGCGCCCGCTGATCGCCAAGCGCATGGTCGAGATCGCCCGCAAGGAAGGCGCCACCGCCATCGCCCACGGCGCCACCGGCAAGGGCAACGATCAGGTCCGCTTCGAGCTCACCTGCGCCGCCCTCGCCCCGGACCTCGAGATCATCGCCCCTTGGCGCAACGAAGCCTTCCGCAAGGATTTTCCCGGTCGTGCCGAGATGATCGCCTATTGCGCCGACAACAAGATCCCGGTCGAAGCCAGCGCCAAGAAGCCTTACTCCTCCGACCGCAACCTCCTCCACATCTCCTACGAAGCCGGCATCCTCGAGGACCCGTGGATGGACGCCTTCCATCCTTCGAACAAGGCCATGTTCAAGCTCTCCGTCTCCCCGGAAGACGCCCCGAACAAGCCCGAGTATGTCGAACTCGAGTTCCGCCAAGGCGACTGCGTCGCCGTCAACGGCAAGAAGCTCGATCCCCTCGGCGTCATGCGCACCCTCAACAAGCTCGGCGGCCGTCATGGCGTCGGCCGCGTCGACATGGTCGAGAACCGCTTCGTCGGCATGAAGAGCCGCGGTGTCTATGAGACTCCGGGCGGCACCATCCTGCACTTCGCCCACCGCCAGATCGAGTCCCTGACCATGGACCGCGAGGTCATGCACCTGCGCGACTCGCTCGTCCCGCGCTACGCCACGCTTGTCTACAACGGCTTCTGGTACGCTCCGGAGCGCCTCGCCCTCCAGGCCCTGATCACCGAGTCGCAGCGCAACGTCACCGGCACCGTCCGCGTGAAGCTCTACAAAGGCAGCGTCTATGTCGCCGGCCGCAAGAGCCCGCGTTCGCTGTACAATCCGCACATCGCCACGATGGAAGCGGATCCCACCAAGGCTTACAACCAGGACGACGCCACCGGCTTCATCCGCCTCAACGGCCTGCGCCTGCGCGTGAACTCGAAGGTCAACGGCGTCGCCAACCTCAGCAAGACGGTCCGCTAAGCCGTTCGGTCAGCCAAACGAAGAGGGCGTCCCGTTACGGGACGCCCTTCTTGTTTAAACTGGAGGCGCGGGTCGGAATTGAACCGACGCATGGGGCTTTTGCAGAGCCCGGCCTTACCACTTGGCTACCGCGCCTTAAGACTGTCAGGCCCACAAAATGCCTCCTCGGGGAGGGCGTTTCAAGGGTTTTGTGCGAGGGCTTCCCTTTGGCCGTAATATCGCCTAAGAACAGGCCATGAACCAGCCCCAGCCAGCCTTTCGTGTCGGTCTTGGGTATGATATCCACCCGCTGGTCGCCGGTCGTCCGTGCGTCTTGGGTGGTGTGAATATCCCTTCGGACGTCGGGCCGGATGGGCATTCCGATGCGGACGTCGTGCTGCATGCCGTCGCCGATGCGATCCTGGGCGCCGCGGGCCTGCGCGACATCGGGCATTATTTCCCGAACACGGACGCCGCCATCAAAGGATTGGATTCCGCCATGATTGTCCAGAAGGCCGTCGCCGAAGCGAATTCGGCCGGAGGCTGGCTCGTCGGCAATGTCGATGTCGTGATCATCGGCGAACGCCCGAAAGTCATGGCGCACGTCGAGGCGATGAAGGCCAAGGTGGCCGGAATTATCGGAATCTCCCCTTCCCAGGTGGGTATCAAGGCCACGACCAACGAAGGAATGGACTCAATCGGGCAGGGTAAAGCCCTGGCCGTTCAGGCCATTTGCCTTGTTTTTAAGGCCGTTTAAGCGGCTTTAAGGGCCTTCTTAAGGTTCGGGCTTGTGTTTTAGGCCTTAAAATCGAATACTGAACGACCCTTCAGTACGAGGGGCACCCTATGGAAAAGACTCTTATCATCCTCAAGCCCGACTGCATGGAGCGCCGCCTCTGCGGTACCGTCCTCGCTCGCTTCGAAGCCGCTGGTTTCGAAATCCTAGC
>RFRI01000330.1 GCA_009924535.1 Verrucomicrobiota bacterium | reverse complement strand
CAGACTTCGTCGGGCTTGAGGGCGACGGCTTTCTTGAGGGCTTCGTAACCACCGTTGCGCAGGTAGCAGTCGATATCGACCGTGTACCCCGGCTTGCGGAGGTTGCTACGTCTGCGGCGAAGAGACCGGCCTGATCGAGTCCCTCGAAGGCAAGCGCGGCTACCCGCGCATCAAGCCCCCGTATTTCCCGGCCGTCCTCGGCCTCTACAACTGCCCGACCATCGTCAACAACGCGGAGACGATGGCGCAGGTGAAGCACGTGCTCGCCTTCGGCGGCGCGGAGTTCGCCAAGATCGGCATCCCCGGCGACAGCGGCACGCACATCTGGGGCGTCAGCGGCCTGGTGAAGCGCCCGGGTCTCTACGAGATCGAAGCCGGCAAGGCCACCTTCGGCGAACTGCTCTACGACCTCTGCGGCGGCCCGCTCGACGGACGCACGATCAAGGCGATCATCCCCGGCGGCTCTTCCACCAAGATCCTCAAGGTCGGCGAACGCTTCAAGGGCAAGCTCGCCAACGGCACCGAGTTCGACTGGGCGCTCGAAGACATCCCGCTCGACTCCAACAGCATCGCCGCGTGCGGCACGGGCCTCGGCACCGGCGGCACCATCGTCATCGACGACTCCGTCGAGATGATCCAGGCGCTCTCCAACCTCAACGCCTTCTACGCCCACGAGACCTGCGGCCAGTGCACGCCCTGCCGAGAAGGCTCCCTCTGGCTCTCCCGCGTCTCGAAGCGCATCACGACCGGCGGCGGCCTTGAGACCGACGTCCCGCTGCTGCTCGACATCGCGAACCAGGTGGCCGGCCGCACGATCTGCGCCCACGGCGAAGCCGTCGCCTGGCCCGTGCAGTCCGCCGTACCCAAGTTCAAGGACGAGTACCTCGAGTCCATCCGCAAGCGCCAGAAGGGCGAAGAGGTCCCGACGCTGAAGTTGATCTGATTGGGTCTAAGGCAGGGATGCGATGACATCGCATCCGCTGAATCGATAGGGCGAACGGAGGCGATGTCATCGCCTCCCTACCCCGGGCATCTCGACTCTTTACAACCACGCCCCCGTTTCCTAACAAATAGCCATGGAATTCAAAAACGTCACCGCCGTCGCCAAAGCCAACGTCTACTTCGATGGCAAGGTCGTCTCCCATACGATCCTCCTCGCCTCGGGTGAGAAGAAGACGGTCGGCCTGATCTACGCCGGCACCTACCACTTCGGCACCGACAAGGCCGAGATCATGGAGATCACCGACGGCTCGTGCGTCGTGGTCCAGGACGGCTCCAAGGAAGAGAAGACCTACGGCGCGGGCACCCACTTCTATGTGGCCCCGAAGTCCGGCTTCACGATCACCGTGCAGTCCGGCATCTGCCAGTATATCTGCAGCTTCATCGGGTAATCTGACCCGTAAGAGCGGCCGGGGCTTGCCAAGGGCGACGCCACCCCGAACCTGTCGGCATGTCCGAGCCGACCAGCAGCCTACCCAACATCCCCGCGCCCATCGCGCGTGAGAAACCGTGGGTGCAGCTGAAGACTTTCACGTCCAAGCCCTCGATCTTCCGCTCGATGGTCGGCGAAGTCTCGCCCGACGCCCGCCAGGGCGACGTCGTCGCCGCCTACGACAAGCAAGGCTCCTTCATCGGCTACGGTTTCTGGAACGCCGGCGCCCCCATCGCCCTCCGCATCCTCAAGGCCACCCCGGGGAAGCCCGACGACGTCTGGTTCGAACAGGCCATCCGCCGCGCCGCCGCCCTCCGCAAGGATGTCCTGAAGCTCGACGAAAATACGGACGCCTATCGCGTGGTCAACGCCGACGCCGACTTCCTTTCCGGCCTGATCGTCGACCGACTCGGCGACGTGCTCTCGATCGAGGTCTCGTCTTATGCGGTCATGCGCCGCCTCCCCCGCTGGATTCCCATCCTGCACGACGCCGTCGGCACCAAGCGGGAAATCGTCCAGGTCGACGCGCATGTCGCCCGCATCGAAGGCATCATGCCGACCGACATCCCGAAATCGGCCGTCCGCTTCGTGAAGATCAAGGAGTTCGGCATGATCCAGGAGGTCGACTTCGCCGAAGGCCACAAGACCGGCTTCTTCTGCGACCAGCGCGACAACCGTCGCCGCTTCGGCGCCCTCGCCAAGGGACTCAAGGTCCTCGACCTCTGCTGCTACTCCGGCGGCTTCTCCATCGCGGCCAAGCTCGCCGGCGCCACGGAAGTCACCGCGGTCGACCTCGATG
>RFRI01000329.1 GCA_009924535.1 Verrucomicrobiota bacterium | reverse complement strand
GCAGAAGACTTGAGCGCCGATCAGGGTGATCGGTAAGCCTGACCAATACTGCAGGCCCATCGTCACGAAAACCAGGATGGTCGCAAGATGGGCGTAGACCTTGAGCGTCAAGACGAGGATGCGCTTGAAGGGGTTCTCGGCGGGCGGAATCCGCATCTGCCAGATTTCGCGGCCGACGATGTGGGGTTCGGTCATCTTGGGAGGTGGTACGTACATTCAGCGGGCAGCTAGTTCGGTTTTATTCTGGCGGGTGCGGAGGGTCAGGCGGATATCGTCGGCGTATTGATCGCCCAGCTTCGGGGCGACCTCTCCCGGTTGTCCGGCGCTACCCGCGCCGAGCTGCACGACCAGGAATCCCGCGGTGGGAGGCAGTACGCAGCGGGTCGTGAGCGTTTTCCACTGGTCTGACTTGCAACCTAGGCTGACCTGAAACTGCGCACCGCTCGCGAGGACTTGGTCCTGCTGGGGCGGCCAGTTCTTCGCGACTTCATGAGGCGAACCTTCGAAGACGTAGACTTTGGCGATGAAGCGGACCGGGGTATTCTTTTCAACGCGGGCGTCGATGACGTTGGCCTGGAGTTCCACGTAGGCTTCGCTGGAGGTCAGCAGCTGGTCGCGCACGGATTTCAGGTCGATGATCTGGAAGACGTCGCACGACTGGCGCGGACTATTCGGGATGTTCGGTTCGCCGGCGGCTTCAAGGAAGCGCAGGGCGGTGGGGTGGCCTTGCGCGGAGGTGATTTCGCTCGGGTCGCCGCCCCAGGTGAAGATTTCGAAGGGGAAGCCATCGGGTACGCGGCCCTCGAGCGCATCGAAGCCGCCATCGCGGATGCCAAGGGGGCGGCTCTCGGAATGTTCAGCCCGCGCGGTCAGTATCCAGCCGAGCGAGGCGACCGTCAGGCCGACAGCGAGGAGCATGGCGGCGATGCCGAGGGCGCGTCCGCGCGAAGGAAAGTCGATCGGCTTGGCGGTCGCTTGCTCGAGGTTCAGCTCGTCGAGCGCGGCGTGCAGCTGGCCGTGGAACGCGGCGTCGGCGCGGAAACGGTCGCGAGCCTGCGGGTCGGAGCGGAGCAAAGCGCTGAGCTCGGTCGCTTCGGCCGCGGTCAGGCGAGATTCCGCCCAGGCATCGAAGAGGGCTTGGTAACGTTCGTCGTTCATGAAAGGTCGTAGGTGCCGAGCGCGCGATCGACGCAGGCGCGGAGGGTGTGGCGGGCGCGGGTGAGCGCGACGCGCACGGAGTTGGGCGTCCAGCCCACGGCAGGGGCGATATCCTCGGGCATCTGTCCGAGATGGTAGCGGCGGCTGATCAGGTCGGCCGCCTTCGGGGCGAGCTTGCCCAGGCATCCCTTGAGGGCTCGGGTGCGCGGCTCGAGCATCTCGGGCGTCGGGCCGTCTTCGCCGTAGAGCATCTCCATTACGTCCTCGTCGAGGCGCGCGGCGGCCCGGGCGCGGGTGCGCTGGAACTGCAGGGCCTGATAGCGTGCCACCGTGCAGGCCCAGGCCGGGAAGTTCGTGCCGAGGGCGTAGGTCTCCGCCTTGCGGCTCACGGTCAGGAAGGCTTCTTGGACGATATCCTGGGCGTCGCCGAGGTTCGGTTCGATCGTCAGGACGTAATACAGCACCACCTGCTGGTGCTGGACGAAGAGCCGTTGCACCTGCAGGGTATGGTCGGAGGGGGTGGGGGAGTCTCCCATACGCAAGAGACCGCCAGGGGTGGCGGTCTCGTTAGCATCAGGAAAACCCTTGTGCGGGCAATCGCTTAGCGGGGGCTATTTCGAGGTCGGCTGGGGGAGTTCGCGGGTGATGGCCTCGGCAACCTGCTTGGCGAGTACGGCCGAGCCGGCTGCCATGAAGTGGACGTTACGCTTCCCCTGCAGTTGGTCCTGCTTGGGCTTCACGGCGGCCCAGAGGTCGTTCCAGGTCACGCCTTCCTCGGCCATGACCTTCTTGGCCACGACGTTGTACGGGAGTTCGGAGTCCTTGACGTATTTAGCGGCGTCGGCTTCCGGGACCGGGGTCGTACTGGCGAAGATGAGCTTGGCCCCGGTCTGCTTCAGGCGGGCGACGATGAGGCGGAGGTTCTTCTCGTATTGCTCGAGGGAGACATTGGGGCGGCCGCCGTTGGTCGGCGAAGCGTATTCGCCTTTATCGTTCTTATCACGGTCGTCCGAGAAGCGGTAAGACAGGTCGTGCAGGCCTTCGTTGAAGTGGATCACGTCCCACTTCTCGCC
>RFRI01000328.1 GCA_009924535.1 Verrucomicrobiota bacterium | reverse complement strand
AGTCGCCGAGGCGCCCGAGTCGGATCTCGCGCTGTTGTCGTCGCGCAGTTTCACGCTCAGCGCTGAGTCGCATTACCAGAAAGCCATCTCGAAATCCGTCCAGCACCTTGTGGCCAATTTCCGCGACGAGATCCGGCTCGAGGACCTCCTCAAGATCTCTGGCCTGAGTCGCCCGACCTTCGCCCGGCAGTTCAAGCAACACTCGGGTCACAGTTTTAGCACTTTCGTGAACGAGCTACGCTTGCAGGCCGCCCGACGTGAGCTGCGGGACGGCGAGCGAAGCGTCCTGGACATCGCCTTGGCCTGCGGTTTCCGCCAGGTGACCTTCTTTAATCGCCTATTCAAGCGGGAGATGGGGTGCACGCCGGTGGAGTATCGGAGAAAGCTGAGGAGGAAGGGGAGGTAGAGGGGAGGGCTGAGTTGAGGACTGAGTTGGTGGCTGAATTGATGACAGAGGCCAGATGGCAGAGCGCCTGAACCTGAACCTGTACCTGAGCAGCCGAACCTGAGACCCGACGGCCGAGACCTGGGACCTGAAAGAAATGCCCTCGGCCAATCATCCGGTCCCCAGTTTCCCTTCGAACTGATAGCCGTTGTCTCGGGTAGGGTTGAGCGCCCTCGCTCAACCGCGGCTGACCAAGGGTGGTCAGCCCTACCTTGGCTATCTGCTCTGAGCCTCCGGACCTCTTCCTAGGCAAAAGCCGACACGAGCTTCGCTTATTAAGATATGGGCAAGGTGGTGACCTTGTCCGATACTTTCCCCATCCCCATGAAACTCCCCGCGCTCCTCCTGCTGGCCGCCGCCTCCATCTCCTACGCCGCCGATCCGGCCCTCACGATCTACAACGGCGGCTACGCCGTGGTGCGTGAGACCTTGCCGATCGACCTCAAGTCCGGCGTCAATCAGGTTTCCTTCGCCGGCGCGACTGCGCAGGTCGAGTCCGACTCCGTCATCCTGCGCGACGTCGCGGGCAAGGCTGAGTTCCAGATCCTCGAGCAGTCCTACCGTAACGACCCGGTCTCGCAGGCGATGCTCCTGTCGCTCTTCGAGGGCAAGACGCTCGAGTTCGTCCGCCGCGAGACCAACAAGCCTGACCGCGTCGTGACTGGCAAGGTCGTGCGCAGCGGCTTCGTCCCGGGCGGTAATTTCGTCGAACCCATTATCGAGGTCGACGGCAAGTTGCAGTTCTCCCTGCCCGGTGAGCCGATCTTCCCTTCGCTCGGCAATGACAACGTCCTTAAGCCTACCTTGAACTGGAAACTTAACTCCGCTTCGTCCGGCAAGATCGACGCCGAGGTCGCCTATCTCAGCCGCGGTTTCACCTGGGAAGCCAGCTACAACCTCGTCGCCACCGAGAAGACCGACATCCTGGACGTCGTCGGATGGGTGACGATGAACAACCACAGCGGCATGACCTTCAATGAGGCCAAGATCAAGCTCATGGCCGGCGACGTGAATCGCGTTGAACCCGACTATCAAAACAGTGCACGAGGTATGGCTTTTGCCGCCGCTTCCATGGATGCCGCCAAGGTCGTCACGGAGAAGTCCTTCGACGAATTCCACCTCTACACCTTGGGTAATCCGGCGACCCTGCGGGACAAGGAGACCAAGCAGGTCGAGTTCGTGCGCGCCACGGGCGTCAAGGCGGAGCGTATCTATGTCTTCGAGGGTGCTGGACATTATCGTCGCGGCGTCACCGCTTCGGGCAAGGTGCAGGTCTACCGTGAGTTCAAGAACTCCGAGGCCAACAAGCTCGGCATCGCCCTGCCGAAGGGCAAGGTGCGCTTCTATTCGCAGGACGGCGATCGCCAGCTCGAGTTCGTCGGCGAGAACCAGATCGACCACACGCCGAAGGACGAGGTCATCCGCGTGCTGACCGGCAACAGCTTCGACCTCACGGGCGAACACCGCATGACGAATAACACCGAGAACGGTTCGGAACGTGTCGCCACCCAGACTTTCGAGATCAAGGTCCGTAATCACAAGAAGGAGCCCGTAGAGATCCGCGTCGTCGAGCACGCGACCCATGGCGGCAACTGGACGCTGACCGCCCAGAGCCAGGAGCATAAGAAGACGGATGCCCACACCCTCGAGTTCCGCGTCCCGCTCAAGCCCGACGAAGAGAAGACGGTGACGTATACGATTCGGTATACGTGGTGACGGGTAGGGTCGGGACCGCGTCACGACATAGAATGTCTCGAGGGTGGGACAGCACCACGTGCTGTCCTTTTTTGT
>RFRI01000327.1 GCA_009924535.1 Verrucomicrobiota bacterium | reverse complement strand
TCCGACGAAGTCTCGATCGTCCACGGGCTCCTCCATTACACCAAGGGCAAGCTTGCCCCGGCCGGCGGCGCGCCCCGCCCGGGCGTCGTGCATCGCCTCGACCGCGAGACCTCCGGCGTCATCGTCCTCGCGAAGACCGACAAGGCCTACCACGCGCTCGTCGCCCAGTTCGCCGCCCGCACCGCGAAGAAGGAATACCTCGCGCTGGTCGACAAGGCCCCGCGCCTGCTCTCCGGCGTGATCAACGCCAATATCGACCGCCACCGCACCGTCCGCGTGCGCATGGCCGTCCGTGAAGACGGGCGCGAAGCCATCACCGATTGGCGCGTGGAAGAAAAATACGGCGTCGAAGCCGCGCTCGTCCGCGCCTTCCCGCACACCGGTCGCACGCACCAGATCCGTGTCCACCTCGCGCACATCACGCACCCGATCCTCGGCGACCGCACGTACGGCAAGTTCGACGTCCCGAGCTACGCCGGCTGGCCGATGCCCCGCGTGATGCTCCACGCCCACAAGCTTACCCTGACGCACCCGCAGACCGGCAAGCCGCTCACGATCACCGTCGAGCCGCCCAAGGACTTCCAGGAGCTCAAGGCCTGGCTGGCCAATAAGTTCGGCCGCAAGTCCTACCTGCTGCCCGCGTAATAGGTTTCGGCGGTTGGCGGATAGCGGCTGGCGGTTGGGAGCAGCCATGGAGACATGCTGCCCTCGGTAGGGACGTGATCACCATCGCGTCCAAGGGCAGGAGTATTCTGAGCAGGGCGGGCAAACTTCTACGGACCGTTCCAGTCGGCTTCAATCCGCGCGGGTTATCGCTTACTCCCGAACTTACGTATAACAAACCAGAGCAAGGCCAGCAGGCTGAGCCACGCAAACCCGAATGCCCACAGCCACCAATGGGTGCCGGGGGAAGCGGCCACCACACCAGCGCCCTGAGCCTGTGAACCCTTCGCCTTCTTGGCCTGGTCGTAGGCGGCATCGCGATCCGCTCTATATGCGGCGGCACCATCGTACTTCAAGCCGCTAGGGGGATTAAGGGAAATCTCCGGTATCGAGGGCGTCGGAAACTCACGCCAAGCCTGCTCTTCATCCTTACCTCGATGCTCGGTCCAATTCCACCGGATGTGAAAACGGATTGTCCAGGGATAGTATCGATTGAAACTAGTGAAAAGATTGATGCCGACCGCCGGATAGTATTTTTTCTCTGAGCTAAGATAGAGTTCCTCGGTGTCATACTTCTTACCTAAATTAAGCCGATTCCAAGCCTCCAACTTATCGTGACGGAGGTTGAAGCTGTCACAGAAAGTACCAGCCACCTGATAAGCCTGATCCTGTGGCATGATGAGTCCGAGCAACTCTAGGCGCGTCAAAACCCCATCCTTTTCATTGAGATGAGCTATTGTAATTCTTTGGCTGATTTTCCTCCCTCCGGGAAGAAGTACGACGATATCCCTATCCTCTTGATACACATAGGCCACACTATGACCGAAGTCTGACAACCTTTTGAAATTTAATCCTGAGCGCCGAACGTCCTCCATCGTGTGGCTCCGACTGAAATCCAGAACGGCCGGCGCGGCCTCCAAGCCGACCGCCATAGCGAGCACGGCTAAGATGTAGCATAATGTGCGCATATGTTTTGTCCTCAGAATCCTTTCTGACCGGGCTGGGGTAGCTTGGCCGGGGCTTTCCAATCGGCCAGCTCGATTTTCGCGGCGGTCAGCGGGTCGTTGTCGCCGTCGACCTTCATCTCAGCGGCCAGTTTTGTGAGCATATCTTTGATACGATCGGCTTGGGCCGGATCGGCGGACAGGTCCTTGGTCTCGAACGGGTCGGACTGCAGGTCGAAGAGCTGCGTGCGGTCGACGTGCGGGTAGCGGATCACTTTCCATCGTCCGTCGTTGAGCGCCTTCTGGACAGACTTATAACCGAACATCAGGAACGGGCGGCCGGGGCGCGCAGGGTCCTTGAGCACCTCGGCGAAATCACGGCCCTGGGAAGTCTTCGGCGCGGTGACGCCGCACAGCTTGCCCAGCGTCGGCATGACGTCGAAGAGGTAGCACATCGCGTCGGCACGCTTATCCGCGGCGACGCCGGGTCCGGCGACGATGAGCGGCACGCGTAGCGAGTGCTCGTAGAGGTTCTGCTTACCGATGAGTCCGTGCGAACCGCGGGCCACGCCGGAATCAGCGGCATAGACGATGATGGTATTGGCGGCGAAGGGGGACGCATCCACGGCGTCAAGGATACGG
>RFRI01000326.1 GCA_009924535.1 Verrucomicrobiota bacterium | reverse complement strand
CAGGGGCGTCGGCCTTCTTCGCCGGAGCCTTCTTCGCGGGCGCCTTGGGGGCGAGGTCGCGGAGCTTCACGTTCTTGAACCAGACTTCGTCGCCATGCTCCTGGAGGAGGATGTGCCCGTCGGCCCACTCGCCGAAGTTCTTGCCGTACTTGGGATCGGCATACTTCGACTTCGCCACGAGGGCGCGGAACTCGTCGGTGCTGCGGTCGTAGGAGACCACGAGGCGTCCGTTGAGCCAGTGTTCGACCTTGGTGCCCTTGGTGATGACATAGGCGTTGTTCCAGTCGCCGATGCGGTTCGGGCGCTTGTCCTTGGAAGCGGTGATCAGGTCGTAGAGCGAGGAGACCGTGCGGTTGCCATCGCGACCGAGCTTGGCGTCCGGGTGGACGGCGTCGTCGAGCATCTGGAATTCCAGGCCGAAGGCCGAGCCGGCGCCCTGGTTGAGGTCAGGCTGGACGTAGTACTTCAGCCCGCTGTTGGCGCCCTTGGTGAGCTTGAAGTCGACGGAGACCTCGAACTGCTTGTAGCGGGCGATCGTGATGATGTCGCCGGCGGCGGCGGATTCCTTGCCGCCCGAAGCGGCGGTGTGGAGCATGCCCTTCTCGACGGACCAGCCTTCCTTGGGGAACTCAGGGCCCTTGGCGGAGCGCCAGCCCTTGCTGGTACGACCATCGAAGAGCAGCTTCCAGCCGTCGGCCTTCTCTGAGTCGGTCAGGCTGTTGTCCGGGATCTTCGTGAGGGCGATGTTGCGCCACTGGACGGTCGTGCCGGCCTTGGCTTCGTCCTTGCCGATGCCGTGGACCTGGAAGGCGATGAAGCCGTTCATGTAACCATCGTCACGGACGTCGACGCGTTGCACGCCGTTGAGCCAGGTGCGGATGCGGTTGCCGTTGGCTTCGACCTTCACGTGGTTCCATTCGCCGACCTTGGAGATCTCGCGACCCTGCTTGGAGAAGGCGAGGGCGTCACCGCCGCCGAAGCCCGGGACGATCCAGCCACGACGGCCTTCTTCGTAGAGACCGGCGGACCACATGCGGGCCTCGGTGTCGGGCTTCTTCACGTTCTTCGGATCGGTGTCGATCTCGGCCTGGTAGCCGTGGACGCGACCAGCCGGGACCTTGGCGGCCTTGCCTTCGGGGGTCTTGTAGTTGACCTCCTTGGCTTCGGCGTGGCTGCGGATCTGCACGCCGGAGTTCAGGCGGGGGTCGTTCAGGAAATCGTATTCCAGGACGAAGTTCGCGTAGTTCTTCTCGGTGGCGAGGAACGTGTTCGGGGTATTGAGGGTCGACGTGCCGACGAGGTTACCCTCGGGGCTGACGGAGTAGGCGGCTTCGCCGCCGAGCTTCTTGAAGCCCGTGAGGTCCTTGCCGTTGAAGATCTCAACCTTGTTGGGGTTGGCCTTCGGCGCGCCGGGGGCGGCCGGAGCGGCCTTGGTGGCCGCGACGTTGGCGGCGGGCTTTCCGGTGGACTTATCGTCGCTGGCGCAGCCGACGAGGAGGGCGGCGGCCGTGAGGCTCAGGGTGAGCAGGGTCTTATTCATGGTGGGGGGTGATTTTGTGTAGAGATGAAAAAGCGGAGCGGCCTTGCGACCGCTCCGCTTGATCGGAGGAGCTTAGAACGTGGTCGGGATCTCGAAGCCCTTGCGGCCGGTACGCTTGGCCACGAGGTCGCGGTTGGCGGCCTCGGCGTTGGCGCCGGTGAAGAGTTCGGTCTTGGTGTCCTGGGTGAGCGGGGCGCCGAGGGTGGCCTTGGCTTCGTCGAGGTTAACGCCGTTACGACCGAGGTGCTCGGCCATGCGACCGAAGGCTTCGGAGAGACCGGAGCTGGCCTTGATGGCTTCCTTGATCTCGCCGGCGCTCTTCTTCGCGCCGACGCGGTAGGAGATGTTGGCGGAGTGGACAAGGGCGGTGGACAGGTGGCACTCGCGGACCGGGGCATGGATGTTGGCGGAGGAACCCTTGCGGATGCCTTCGACCCAGTTGGCGTGGTGGCCGGAAGCGCCGCCGGTGAGGTCGACGGTGTCGACGGTCTTGCCGTAGGACTTCACGAACTTGCCGTCCTTGTCATAGACCTGGCAGGAGTTGTAATCCGGGACGACGAGGGTGGCGTTCTCGCACTCGACGATGATGCCGATCTCAGGGGACTTGGCGGATTTCTCGCCGGAGTTGTTTTCCTTGAACTGGCCGAACTTGTTCGACGGGCCGGTCATCTTGCCGTCGGCGGTGAGGCCGTAGACTTCGGTGATGAGCGG
>RFRI01000325.1 GCA_009924535.1 Verrucomicrobiota bacterium | reverse complement strand
CGTAACGCCAAGGCCGACGCCCAGTCGCGCGCTTCCGGCGCGGAGTCCGCCCGCCACGCCGCCGCCCAGCAGCTCACCGAAGCCCAGCAGGCGAACGTGCGCGCCGTCGAGCAGCTGCGCGCCGACAACGCCAAGGCACAAGCCGAAGCCAACGCCCGCCACGAGCGTGACATCGCCGAGCTCAAGGTCTCGTTCTCCAAGATGAGCACCGATGTCCTCCGCGGCATGACGCCCGACGTCACCAAGGAAGTGGCCAGCCAAGTCTCGCCGCTCATCGCCCAGATCAATACCGCGCTCGGCAACTACCGGGACACCATGAGCCAGAGCCTCGCGAGCCAGGGCGACGCGCTCACGCAGGTCCGCGCGCAGATGAAGTCGATCAGCGAAACCACCGCCGCCCTGGCGACCAGCACCACGGACTTCACCTCCGTCCTGAAGTCTTCCCAGCATCGCGGCAAGTGGGGCGAGCAGACCCTGCGTAACGTCGTCGAAGCAGCCGGGCTCAGCCCGCATTGCGACTTCGCCGAGCAGGTCTCGCAGGATGACGCCCGCCCCGACCTGATCGTGAAGCTGCCGGGCAACCGCTGCATCATCATCGACTCCAAGGTGCCCGAGTTCGATGTCGCCATCGCCGACCAAGCCGCGCCCAACCGCCGTGAGCTCGTCGCCGCGCATGCCCTCAGCCGAAGCCACGGAACTTTTCGACCGCCTCGTGAAATTCGCCGAACATTTCGGCAAGGTCCGCAAAGGCCTGCTCGCCGCGTCGGAAAGCCTCGACGCGGCCATCGGCAGCTATGAGACGCGCATCCGTCCCCAGGGCGAGCGCGTGCGCGAGCTGGGCGGCGCCGCCAGCCGCGATGAGCTCGACGAGATCCGACCGGTCAACGCCTCCATCCGCCGCCTGGAGAATTCGGCGGAGTAAGGGGAAGTCCTGCTGGTGGAGCCGATGAGGTTCGAACTCACGGCCTCGTCATTGCGAACGACGCGCTCTACCAACTGAGCTACGGCCCCAAACAGCAGGAGGGTTAGGGAAGCCGCCCCCGCTGGGTCGGTCAAGGTTTAGATACCTGTCGCCTTGCTTCGGCGTGGTTTAGCCCTAGGTTCGATGCTCCAAATCACCATGCGCGTAGCCAAAGAAACCGTCGTCGCCATCGAATACACCCTGAAGGACGACCAGGGCAACATCATCGACGCCTCCGGCGAGCGCGGCCCGATGGAGTATCTCCACGGCGCCCAGAACATCATCCCGGGCCTCGAGCAGGGCGTCGAAGGCCTTGTCGCCGGCGACACCAAGAACGTCCTCGTCCCTCCGCAGCTCGGCTACGGCGAATACAGCGAGAAGCTGCTCCAGCAGGTCCCGCTCACCGCGTTCGGCGCGAACACCCCGCAGGTCGGCATGCGCTTCCACGCCGAGACCAACCTCGGCATGCGCGTCCTGACGATCAAGAAGATCGAAGGCGAAGAAGTGACCCTCGACGGCAACCATGAGCTCGCCGGCAAGACCCTGCACTTCGACATCAAGGTCGTGTCCGTCCGCGCGGCCGAACTCACCGAACTCTCCCACGGCCACCCGCACCAGTCGGGCGGCTGCTGCGGCGGCGGCGGTTGCGGTTCCGGCGAAAGCTCCGAAGGCGGTTGCTGCTCCACCGGCGAATCCTCCGAAGGCGGCTGTTGCTCCTCGGAAGAAGGCGCGGCGGCCGGCGGTTGCTGCTCCACCGAGCAGCCGGTCGCCCAGAAACAAGGCGGCTGCGGTTCCGCGGGCTGCGGTTGCTCGGCCTGAACCAGGCTTCATCACCTCCCAAAAGACCCCGGAACACCGGGGTCTTTTTATTGCCCAACATCCGCGAGGGCGCAGTCTGACGTCACCCCGCGCATGAGCACCGCCCCCCTCCATGCGCGCGACCTGACGCCCGGCCAGACGCGCGTCTCGATCGCGATCATCGCGGTGCTGTTCTTCATCTTCGGCTTCGTGTCGTGGGTGAACGCGATCCTCATCCCGTACTTCAAGATCGGCTGCGAGCTGACGCACTTCGAGGCGTACCTCGTCACGTTCGCTTTCTACATCTCCTACCTGCTGTTCTCGATGCCGGCCGCCCACCTCCTGAAGCGCACCGGCTTCAAACGCGGGATGATGATCGGCTTCTGGGTGATGGCGGCGGGCGCCTTCCTCTTCATCCCGGCGGCGATGACGCGGACCTACGTCGTCTTCCTCGGCGGCCTGTTCACGCTCGGCGCCGGCCTGGCCATCCTGC
>RFRI01000324.1 GCA_009924535.1 Verrucomicrobiota bacterium | reverse complement strand
ACTCCACTTGCGGTCGACGACGGCCTTGGCGAGCAGCGAGGGGTCCTTGAGGGTCTCGACGGTGAACGGCGCGGCCCAGTAGAGCTCGGCTTTGACGATCGGGTGGGGCGCATCGACGGCGAAGCGGGCGAGGCGCGCGTCATCGCTCTTCGCGAGCGTGACCCTGGGCAGGGGCTTGCCGATGCCTTTGAGGTGATACTCGAAATACGGTACTTCCATCGCGAGCCAGTTGGCGCGGGCGCCGATCAGCTGCGGGGGTTTGGCGTCGTATTTCACGCCCTCGAAGCCGGTGCCGCCTGGGATGAGCGCCTTGTGGTTGCTGTTGGGCGCGTAGAAATGGTTCTTCTCGCCCGGGATGGCGTCGAGCGTGGCCTGCACGGCCTCCGGCCAGCCGAAGAAGTCATTCGCCGCTCCAGCGAGGAAGAAGGCCGCCTTCATGTTCGGGACGCGTCGGCCGGGGTCGAGGTCGCGCAACCAGCGGTCCCGCTCCTCGGGCGTCATGTTCGCCGCGAGCGAGCCGGGCTTGGCCGAGGGGGCTGGTTTGCCGCCCCGCCAGTTGCCGAGGTCGAAGTAGCCACTGCCCCAGATCGCGAAGCCGGCCTTCACCTTGTCGCCGGCGAGCCCGCAGACCATCGTGGTCATCGTGCCGCCCCAGGAGACGCCGACGACCCCGACATTGGCGGTGTCGGTCTCGGGGAGCGAACGCAGGAGGTCGAGGGCTTTCATGGCCGCGAGCATGCCGTCGAAGATCACGCTCTTCGTGGTATCGGGCTGCATGGAGTAACGTCCGTCGGCGTAGCCCTTGGACATCGGGAGGTCGCCGCGCGTCAGCGGACTGTAGAGGCCGGGCATGTCCGGAGCGACGGCGACATAACCACGCTGGGCCCAGGCCATGGCTTTCTCCTCTTCGGCGTTACCGCCGGAGCCGTGCAGCACCAGGATGCCGGGATGCTTGCCAGGGGTGTTCGGAATCGCGATGACCGCGTAAGCCTCGTTCTTGTCGCGGATGCGGAAGAGCACGCGGCGCACCGTGATCCCGGCGGGAGCAGCGATGAATTCCTTCGTGATGACCGGCGCCTTGCCGTCGAGAGCCTTGGCGAACGGGTCGACTGGGTCCGCGGCTAAAAGCTGAAGGGCAAAAAAGCAGGCTAGGAGAAGTCGCATCGGGGTGGGTTTTACTAGCCCAGCCGCCCAGCGCTTTCTACAACAAACACAAGGGGGAGGTGAGGCGGATGCCTCACTTCATTGTCTTTCGAATAACTAACGTGTCAGGCTGCCAACTCAGCGTGCCTGATAGCCTTGCCAGAGCCACTCGAGGGCGGATGGCATGAGCTGGGCGCGGGCGTTGCCGATCCCGTGGCCGGAATCCTGGCAGAAGTAATACTGGTAGGGGTAGCCCTTGTCCTTGAGGACCTTGGCCATGCGGTGGTTGGCTTCGACCCAGTCATGCATGCCGTCGCGCATGACGTTGGGGTTGTAGTTGTCGCGGTCGCCGACGGCCATGTAGAGGCGGATGGGCTTGCGCTCGCTCTGCGGGATGAGGGACTCGTGGAAATCCCACGCGCCACCCGGGGTCTTGGGGTCGAAGGGCCACTGCTGATTCACGAAGGTGCCGGAGAGGGTGAGCACGCGGCGGAACCATTCGGGGTGATACCAGGCCATGATCAGCGCGGCGGAGCCGCCGGAGCTCGTGCCCATCGTGGCGCGGCCTTCAGGGTCGGACGTGAACTTCACGCCATAGTTCTTTTCGACGAGCGGGAGCACCTCGTGCTGGATGTATTCGGCGTAGAGGCCGGACATGGTGTCGTATTCCTTGCCGCGTTCGTGGCCTTGGGCGTCGCCGCCGCCGTTGGCGATCTGCACCATGATGAGGGCCGGGATGCGTTTCGCCGCGATCAGGTTGTCGAGGATGTGGGCGGTGTTCATGTCCGGCTTGCCGAGGCCCGGTCCGTCGTGGGTGACGAGGAGCGGGGCCGCGCTGCCAGGTACGTATTGCGCGGGGATGTAGACGGTAATGGTACGCTTGTAGTCGATGTTATGGATATCGACGATGAGGGTCTTGGGGTTCTTCGGATCGGGTGTGCCGAACTCGTCGCGTGCGATGCCGGGGTTGAAGCGCTGCGTGGTCTTGGAATCGATCTGGAACTGCTGGACCTTGCCCTGCGGGACGCCTTCGACGACCTTGGTCTCCGGGGCGGCGACGTAGGTCGGGCCGACGAGGTAATTGCCGTCGGCGAGCGAGGTCTTGGTGTCGAGGCGGACGAAGGTCGGGGCGCCTG
>RFRI01000323.1 GCA_009924535.1 Verrucomicrobiota bacterium | reverse complement strand
CGCTATCAGGCCCTGCAGTTCCAGCGCACCCGCGCCCGGGCCGCCGCACGGCTGGACGACGACGTGATGGAGATGCTCTACGGCGAAGACGGACCGACGCCTGAGATGCTCGAGCCGCGGACGCGCGCCCTTAAGGGATGCCTGGGCAAACTCGCCCCGAAGGCTGCCGACCTCATCCGTCGGCGGTATCATCTCGGTGAGATGCCCGAAGATATCGCGCCCGCCGTCGGCTGGACGCCCAACTCCGTGCGAGTCGCCCTCACTCGCGCCCGGCAGACCCTCCGCGCCTGCGTTGATCGCACGCTCGGCACCTCTGAACTTTCATGAACGACGAACGTTACCAAGTCCTCTTCGACGCCTGGTCGGAGTCCCGCCTGACCCCAACCGAAGCCGCCGAACTCAGCGCCCACCTCCGCTCCGACCCGCAGGCACTCGCGCGCTTTCGCACCGACGCCGCCTTCCACGGCCAACTACACGCCGCGCTCGACGGACTTAACCTCGACCAAGCCACCACCCCCGCCAAGCCGATCGACTTCCCCTCTCGCAGCCGGACGCTCGGTATTGCAGCCATGTTCCTTGCCGTCGGCCTGACCGTGGCTTCCCTCGGTTGGCTAATGACCGCCCGGGCTGAGCATGCCGAAATCCGGCCGCTCGGCATCCACGACGGCGGCTTCGACGCGCTCAAGGGCCGCATGCCCGACGGCTTCCCGTCCGAAATCTTCACCTGGGGCGGCGATCCGAGCGAAATCGTTTCGGCCGTCGGCCATCCCACAGCGTTGCGCTTCCTCGAAGCGGCCGGCGAACCAAATATCCCGAACAGCCCCCGCCAGTCCTGCGATGTCTTTCAGGTCATTGACCTTAAATCCGTACGCGATCGGCTACTGACTTCGAGCGAAGCCTACGTGGAACTCCAGGCCAAGGTCATCGACGCCCGCGGTGAAAAGAACGCCCCGGTCCGTTTCATCAGTAAACTCTACGTCTTCGAAGGCTCGCCGCAGGCGGCGAGCAATACGCCGACGACATTCGCCTGACCCTCCACACGCGCCATGGCAAAGCCGAACTCGCCGCCCGCTGAATGCACGTGCCACCTACCAAGATGACCGAGCCCCACATCTTCGGTCGCGAAACCTGGCAGATGCGGATCCGGCCCGCCGAGAACCCCTTCAAGCGCGGCCTCATCATGGTCGTTAAGATCTACGCGCATCTTGCGACCATTTTGGTCCTCGTGACGATGGGCCTGCAATATTGGACAGGGGAGCCGATCACCTTGATCGGCGCTCAAGTCTTCTGCTTGGGACAGCTGGACCTAATCAATGAAATGTCCAAACCTCATGACCAGCATCGCGGCCTACGCCTGCTTCTCCCGGCGTTCCTCATGCTGCTCGGCGGAGCCGTCCAAGCCTACCAAACCTTATCCCCCCGCTCATGAACCTCCGCCTGACCCTGATCGCCCTGCTGTGTTGCGCAACCTTACCTGCCCTCGAATACGCCCATAAGCCGGCGGACCCGCAGCCGACGGGCTGGCCGCTCACGGCGGAAGAAACCGCCTTCATCGCCAAACCGGAATTTGAACGCCGACCTGGTCGCGAGATCAATCAGCACTCACGATCCAGTGGGGCACATCCTGGTCGAAACACTTTCCCGACCGGAAAGCGGTGAACATCGGCATCGGTGGCGATAAAGCGCAGAACGTGCTCTGGCGTCTCGACCATGGCGGCGTCGATGGACTCAAGCCGCGTGCCATCGTGCTGATGATCGGTAATAACAATATGTTCTTCACGCCCGAGACCGGCGTGGCCGCCGCCGCCCAAGGAGTGAAGGCCTGCCTGGCCAACCTGCGCGAAAAGTTCCCCGAAGCGCTGATCGTCGTCGCGAAGATCCTACCCTGCCATGCCCCGAAGGTGCGCTTCTACGAGGACATCCTGCTGACGAACGCCGAGATCGACAAACTGAACCTCGGGGCAGACCCGAAGGTCAAGGTGCTCGATCTCACCCAGGACTTCCTCAACGCCGACGGCACGATCAAGAAGCCCCTTTTCACGGCAGATAATATCCACCTGTCACCTGAAGGATACGCGACCTACGCCGCTCGGCTCAAACCCTTGCTGGACGCATCGCTCAATCGATAAGCCAAAGTGAAGTTACTGCTGTCGATCATCCTCCCCCTCGCCGCAGTCGTGGCAGAGGAGCCGCGCGTCTTCCTGGAGAAGCATTGCTACGAATGTCATGACAAAGACACGAAGAAAGGCGGCCTTGACCTCGAATCGCTTGACTCGGAA
>RFRI01000322.1 GCA_009924535.1 Verrucomicrobiota bacterium | reverse complement strand
GCCGATCAGGTCATAGGACAGGCGGCGGAGGAGCGCTTCGCCGTCGGCAGGGAGGCTCGGCACGAGCCCTTTCTCGTCCAGCTTGGCCAGCACGAAGGCGTCTACCTCGTTCTGGCACCAGGCGGCGTTGCTGAGCTTGGTCGGAACGGAGACTTCGCGGACCGGCTGGAAAGCCCAGTGGCTGCGCGCCTTGTCGGAAAGACCGGTAAGTTTGGCGCCGCCGGCGCCGACGGGAGCGGGCGCGCCCATCTTGACCCACTGCTCGAGCGTCGCGATCTGCGCGTCGGAAAGCTTGGCGCCCTTCTTGCGCGGCGGCATCGAAAGCTCGGGGTCGGTCTGATGGACGGCGACGATCAGCAGGGACTTCTTGAGATCGCCCGGAACGACGGCCGCACCTTGGTCGCCACCGGCGAGCATGCCCGAACGCGAATCCATGATCAGCCCGCCCTTGGAGACGCCTTTCTCCTTCGAGTGGCATTCATAGCAACGCTCGGTAAGGATCGGGCGGACGTTCTTCTCGAAGAATTCCAGGCCGGCCGGATCCATCTTGGCCTCGGCGGGCGCCTCGGCGGCGTGAAGCATGGTGGTCGTGCCCAAGGCGGTCAGCAAAGGGAGCAGACGGAGCATGTTCAGGTGGCGGTTCATGGGAGTTCGATGGAGTGAATAGGGTAAGGAAAGTCGGGGTGCGACTAGGGGTTCCTTCTAGGTATCAATTCTTAAGGAAGGATGAAGGACATCAACCCCTTGTTTGTCGTAATTACCTCATACAACCCCGACCGACGGCTTTTGGGCTTTTTTGTCAAAAACTCGTAAAAAGGCGGCCGGCAAGGACGGCCGTCGGCGGCCTCGCTTCGGCCGTAAACAAGGAAGCCGACCTTTCGGTCGGCTTCCGGCGGGGAACAGAGGGATCAACCTCAGTTCACGTAGACGAACTCGTTGGAGAGCAGGAGCGCCTGGACCAGCAGCTCGGTCGGGGTCATCGGCGTGCGCGCGATGGCTTCGCCGACGTTCTGCATGACGCTTTCGGCGCCACCACCGGTCACGGCGGTCATCATGCTCTCTTCGCCATCGGGGGCCTTGACGGTCATGCCCTTGGCCGCGGGAGCAGCGGCGCGAGCCACCGGGGCCGCGGCCTTGGCGCCAGGCTTGGTGCCGGAGGCGGCAGCCTTCGTCGAAGGACGCAGGTTCGCCGTCGCGACGGTCATCTTGGCCTTGGTCAGGAATTCCTGGGCGACGCGGATCTCGCTGGTGGAAGGACGACGCTGGAACATGCAGCGGAACATCGCGACGATGCGCTGGTCCTCGGACATCGCGTTGACGACATCCTTGCGGGCGGAGACGGCGCGGGCGACTTCGACGGACAGGGCGTTGTTCATGAAGTACAAGGCCTGCTGCGGCACGATGGTCGAATTACGCTTCGAGTTCGCCTGATCGGGGTCGCCGTAGTCGAACTGCGACAGGGTGTCGCTGAGGCGGCTGCGGTCGACGTAGCCGTAGAGGCTGCGACGGTAGCTGAACGGCTCGTCGGTGATGTTCGCCGGCTGGCCGCCGACCAACGGGTTGAGCTTACCCGTGAGCAAGATCATCGAATCGCGGATCGACTCGAAGTCGAGACGACGGAGATTGCCGCGCCAGAGCAGGCGATTGCCGGCGTCGATCTTGAGCGGATCGACGGCACCCTTCTTGACCACGAGCGGATTGGCGGTCGGGTCGGAGTCGAGGCGATAGACGTTGCTCATCACGATCATGCGATGGAGGCGCTTCATCGTCCAGCCGTTCTCCACGAAGTCGGTGGCGAGGTAATCGAGGAGCTCGGGGTGCGAGGGCTTCTCGGACATGTTGCCAAGGTCGTCGGCCGTGAGGACGAAGCCCTCGATGAAGTGCTTCATCCAGGTGCGATTGACGGCCACGCGGGCGGTCATCGGGTTATCCTTCGTCGCGATGGACTGCGCGAACTCGTAACGGCCGCTGCCATCGACGTAAGGACGACGCTCTCCCTTCGAGAGGATGTCGAGGAACTGGCGAGGGGCGATGTCCCCCTTGTTGTTCTTGTCGCCGCGCTTGAACACGTAGCTGTCCTTCGGGGCTTCGGAGTCCTGCACGACCATCGCTTCGCCGGGGGCGCCGGGGTGCGAGAGGCGCAGTTCGTTGATGCGCGTGTGGCGGAAGTAGGCGACGGGAGCGCGGTTGCCGATGCCGCCGTAGATCGGACGGTTCTGCCAGTCGGCGCAGAACTTGCGCGTGCTGAAGAGCGAGATCATGTCTTCGTTGTCGAAGACC
>RFRI01000321.1 GCA_009924535.1 Verrucomicrobiota bacterium | reverse complement strand
CTTGGCCTTCTCGATCTTCTCGGCGGCTTCCGGGTGGGCTTTGAGCCAGGCCTGACGTTCTTCCGGGGTCATCGACTTGAGCTTCTCGAGGTGTTCCTTCAATTCCGGGTGATCCTTGAGGAAGTCGGCGCGGCTATCGGGGGTCGCATCCTTGGCTCCGTCCTTGGCGTGTTCCTTGATCTTTTCGGCGAACTCAGGGTGGTCCTTGAAGAAGGCGCGGCGTTCTTCCGGGGACATGTCCTTGAGCTTCTCGAACTTCTCGCGGATCTCCGGGTGCTTCTTCAGGAATTCCTCGCGGGATTCGGTCGGAGCGTTTTGCGGCGTGTCGCGGCGAGCGCCTTTTTCGGCGCCGTTCGGGGCGGCTTCGACGAGGGCGGTGATGGTCATCAGGACGAAGACGAACGTGGGGATCAGCGTGGTGTAGTTCATACGAGTGGTATGCAGATGGAACCCCGCGTCGCGGACACGAGTTGCGAAATTCGCAATAAATCTGCTTAATGCGGGGTTAAGGTTGGGCTGCATGGGGATCTGCTGGCATGGTGAACGGCTGCGAAGCAGACGCGGCAAAGCCGCGTGGGGAAACTAGGACAGCACGTGGTGCTGTCCCTACCTGGCGTCAGGCGAGGCGTTGGTAGGCCCAGACGAGTCCCGTGAGCGCGATCGCGGCGGAGGCCGGGATGACGATCCATCGGCGATATTTCTGCTCGTCCTTGATCCAGAAGGTCAGGGCGATGGCTGCGCAGATGATCGAGAGTTGCGCGCCTTCGACGCCGAGGTTGAAGCCAGTCAGCGCGAGCAGGAAGGAATCCTTGGGGATGGGGCGTTCGACGAGGCCGCTGGCGAAGCCCAGGCCGTGGAAGGCGCCGAAGAGGAAGACCACGGCCAGGCGCCAGTGGGTATAGCGGGGCCGGAGGATGTTCTCGATCGCGATGGCGGCGATGCTCAGCGCGATGATCGGTTCGACGACCTTGGAAGGAACGTTGATCAGGCCGGCGGCGGCGAGGCCCAGCGTGATCGAGTGGGCGAGGGTGAACGCCGTGACTTGGGTCACCACCGGCTTCCAGGAGCGGCTGAGCAAGAACAGCCCGAGGACGAAGAGGATGTGGTCGAGGCCGTCGGCGATCTTGGTCCAGTCCGTCCGCATGGCCGAGACCGGGAGGACGTGCTCATAGCCGTGGGTCAGGAAGTCCTTGAACGTCTCCCAAGCGCCATGGCTTTCAGCGCGGGTGGTCGGCGAGGCGACCGGCTGAGCGGCGGAGAGGCCCGTCAGGTCGAAAGTGAAGCTGGCTTCGCCGGGGAAGAGGACCGCGACGCGTTCGCTTTCCTTGCCGTCGACGGAGTTGAGGAAGACCAGCGAAACCTTATGGCCTGGCTTGGAGCGGACCTTCCAGCCCGTGATGCCGGCGGGGATGGTCGTCTTCCATTTGCCGCGGGCCACGACTGCGTCGGTCATCGCCAAGAGCGGTTTGCCGGTTTCGGCCACGAAATCCCAGGTGAAGTCCGGTTGGATATTGCCGAGGGGTTCGAGCGTGAATTCGAGGTAGTCGGCGATGAACTTTTTGGTCCGGGCGATCTGCGCGTCTTTTTGAGACTGCGACTGCAGCATGAAAGTCTTCAGCTCCAAGGAAGGGGCTTCGGCCGGGCTGGGTTCCCAGTTTCGGGGGTTGATTTCGATGGAAAGCTCCATCTGGCCGCCCGTCTTGAATTCGGCCCGGAGGGGGATATCTGGGATCGAATGGGCCAGCAGCGGGGCCGAAATCAGGCCTAAAAGGACGAGAAACAGGCTTTTAGGTAGGTTTAGGCACCGGGGCATCAGCCCAAGATGAGACTGGGACAGGGGGTTTCAACCCAGATTGTGGTTTGCTTTCTGCAACTTTTGCAGGCTTATGGTGTTCTCCCCTACGTAATACTATGAAGAACATCCTCAGCATCCTCACCGTTCTCGCTCTCGCTGCCGCCGCTCAGGCTGGTTGCGGCGTGACCGTCTCCTCCGAAGGCACCCTCAAGTCCTTCAACGCCGAAAAGAAGGAGATCGTTGTCTCCGTCAAGGGCGGCAAGGACACCACCATCACCCTCACCCCGGAAACCAAGGGCGCCGAAGGCCTCAAGGATCTCGTCGGTAAGGGCGTGAAGGTCGAAGCCTCCAAGCACTCCGCCACCAAGGCCATCTCCGTCGAAGCCGTCGCGGCTGCCGAAGCTCCTAAGGGCGACGAGCCGAAGAAGGACAAGAAGAAGAAGAAGAACGCCTAATCGGCTTTCCCTTCAGGAACCGGTTAACCGG
>RFRI01000033.1 GCA_009924535.1 Verrucomicrobiota bacterium | reverse complement strand
CAAGGCGCCCCCGCGCAGGAACTCGACGACAAGGCTCCGCTCATCCCGCTGGCGGATGGCCTGATCCTCTCCCCTTTCGACCTCCAGCTGCCTTTCACGCATTGGCCCGCCACGGCCTACCTCACCACGGAGAAACGCCGTCGTCCGGTCCACACCTTCGATGCGCTCAACCAGGTCGGACGTGAGCCCGCCAAGGTGAACTTCGCCATCGACCGCATCTACGGCGTCCTGGTCCAGGCCAGCTGCTACGACGCGAACGGCAAGAAGACCCGCACGACGCAGGTCGAGGAATTCTCCAAGGTCGACGACCAGTGGATGCTCGCCGCCTGCAGCGTGCTCGACGAAGCCACCCGCGACGCCGACCTGCTCCGCATCACCGAAGCCGCCCTCGGCGAACGGCTCGCGCCGCAGACCTTCGAACCCGCCACGCTCGCCCGACCCGCCGCCCAGCCGGCCCACTTCAAGAAACTGTGAAGACGCCCGTCACCGCCGCCCAGGTCGCGCGTTTCTGCGACCTCCTCACCAACGGCAAGCACATCGCCGACTTCGAAGGCTCCCGCAACGGCCTCCAGCACAAAGGCACGCGCCCGGTCCGCAAGGTCGGCGCGGCCGTCGATGCCGGGGCCCAGGTCTTCGCCGAAGCCGCCCGCCGCGGCGTCGATTTCCTGATCGTCCACCACGGCATGTATTGGCGGCCCGTCTCGCCCGAACGCGAGGTCCGTGACCTCCGCAAAGCCGCGCTGAAAAAGACCGGCCTGTCGCTCTACTCCAGCCACCTGCCGCTCGACGCCCATCCCATCATCGGCAACAACGCGCTCATCGCCCAGGATCTCGGCCTCAAGGTCGTGGATTGGTTCGTGGATTACGAAGGCCTGCCGATCGCCTGCATCTGCCGCGGCATCTCGCGCGCCACGCTCCGGAAGCGCCTCAAGGCTTCCTATCCGCAGACCTACAAAGGCATCGAGTTCGGTTCCGCTCAGCCGAAGAAGATCGCGATCCTCAGCGGCAGCGGCCGCAGCGCGCTAGGCCATCTGAAGGCCGAAGGTTGCGACACGCTCATCACCGGCGAGCTGCGCGAAGAGCATTTCAACGAAGCCCACGAGCAAGGCTGGAACCTCTACCCTTGCGGACACTACGCCACCGAGACGTGGGGCGTGAAGGCCCTCGCCGCCGCGGTCGCCGCGGAGTTCGGCGTGAAGTGGGAATTCATCCCGACGGGTAACCCGCTCTGATGAGCCGCGGACGGATAGCCCCGACTCCGACCGGCTATCTCCACGTCGGCCACGCCCGGACGTTCGCCCTCGCCGCCACCCGTGCCAAGTCGGGCACGCTCCTCTATCGCACCGAAGACCTCGACGTAGTCCGTTGCCGCCCGGAGTTCGCCGAGGCCGCGATCGAAGACCTCCGCTGGCTTGGATTGAAGTGGTCCGAGGGCCCCGACGTCGGCGGCCCGCACGGCCCGTATGTGCAATCCCAGCGCCTGCATTGGTTCCGCGAAGTGTGGCAATTCCTGCAGGCGACGGGCGCGATCTTCCCTTGCGACAAGTCCCGCAAGGACGTCGAACGCAGCCTGACGGCCCCGCACGCCGAAGACGACGCCGAGCCGATCTTCCCGCCAGCCTTGCGTCCGCCCGTCGGCACCGGCCGCGATGCTCGTGAACCCGGCCCGACCAACTGGCGCTTCCGCGTACCCGACGGTGAGACGATCACGTTCACCGATGCGCTCCAAGGACCGCAGGCTTTCGTCGCCGGAAGCGATTTCGGCGACTTCCTCGTCTGGCGTAAAGACGGCTTCCCGGCCTATGAACTCGCCGTCGTGGCTGACGACCATGCCATGGGCATCACCGAAGTCGTGCGCGGCGCCGACCTCCTGCTTTCGACGGCCCGTCAGCTCTTGCTGTATCGCGCGCTCGGCTGGACGGCTCCGTCCTGGGCCCACGCGCCGCTGATCGTCGATGCAGACGGCAAGCGACTCGCCAAGCGGACCGCCGGGCTTTCGATCCGAGAACTGCGTGAAAAAGGAAAGACGCCGGAGGAAATCCTCACGGCGTCTTTAAGTCAGTTGCTGAGCTGAGGCCTTAGGCGCCCTTCTTCGGGTCTGCCGAGGCCTTGGGCGCGGTGCTCTTCGGCGCCGAACCAGCGGCACCGGCTTCGCCGGAGACGATCTTTTCGCGGAAAGCCTGGAAAGGCTTGGCCAGGGTCTCGTCTCCCGCCGTGAGTACCAGGGCTTCGTCGATATACTTGAGCGCCTGTTCCTTCGCGGTCGGGTCGATCATGATCAGGATCCGCGCCTTGTTGAACGGCATGACCGCCTTGCGCGGTCCGGTGACGTCGGCGAACATCTCCTCGAGGGCGGCCTCTGCGATCTTGAAATCCTTGGCGGCAATGGCGGCGTTGATCTTCTGCCCGAGCACGCGGCTCTTGGCCGAACGGTCGACCGCGGATTTCTGTTCCTGTTCGAGGGCCGTCTTACCTTCAGGGGTGTTCTTAAACGAGGCCAGCTTTTCGAGGTATTCCTTGGCGGTCTGGCCACCGAAGCCGACGGTCTTGCCAAAGACCTCGCCGGACTTGGCGTCGATCAGGAGCACGGTCGGGAAACCAGAGATACCGAACTGCTTCCCTTCACGGCCTGGGCCTTGGCGGCGTCGAGGTCGGTGAGCCAGACGGGCTCGGCGGCGAGGGCGGCGATCGCGACGAAAAGCGTGAAGACGGAGACAAAGAGGCGCATGTTATTTCTTCGCAGGAGCAGCGACCTTGCCCTTCTTGCCGGCGTCGGTGAACTTGGCGAGGTAGGCTTCGGGGCCGGTACCGGGGCCATAGCCGGACTGGCGGTTGAGCTCTTTGCCGGCAGCGGATAGGATGATCACCGACGGGAATCCATTGATGCCGAACTTCTTCGAGGCGGCCTGGTTCTTGGCCTTCTCGGCGGCGGGCTGTTCCTTCTTCTTCGGGAAATCGAGCTCCACGAGCACGTAGTCCTTGGCGAATTTCTCGAACGACTCGGTCGCGAAGACTTCCTTGTGCAGCATGATGCAGTACCCGCACCAGTCGCTGCCGGTGAAGTCGACGAGGATCTTCTTGTTTTCCTTGGCGGCGACCTTCTTGGCCTCGTCGAGGTCGGTCAGCCAGGTGAGTTCGGCGCGCGCCGTGACGGTCGCGAGCAGCATCAGGGTGAGGATGAGCTTCTTCATGAGATTACTTCTTGTCCTTGTCGGCGGCTTGGGCGGCGGCGACCTGGGCGCGGAACTGCTTCAGTTCGCCGGTGAGATCAGCGGGGTTGTCCGCGATGACCTCATCCAGCACCTTGAGCACGGCGGCCTGGTCGCCGGGCTTGCAGGCCTGGACGCTGCCCACGCGGGCGTTGACGGCAAGGGTCACCTTGGCGGCGCCGGTGACGGCCTTGTCCTTGAGGAACTTGGCGATCGCGGCCTCCGCGGCGGCGAGATCCTTCTTCTCGAGATGCGGGGTGATGATCATCTCGAGCTCCTGGCCGTAACCGCGCACGAGGCCTTCGTCCTTCTTGGTCTGGGCGAACTTCGCCTTCCCTTCGGTCGTATTGGCTTTGAGCAGTTCGGCGAGATGGGCGAGATACTTGACCGGACCGCCGTCCTGGTAGCCAGTCTGGGCGAAAGGCGCGCCTTCGGCATCGAGCAGCATGATCGTCGGAAAACCTTCGATCGCGAACTTCTCGGAGAGGGCCTTGTTCTTGGCCTTCACCTCGGCGCTCTGCTTCTTCTTCTGAGGGTAGTCGAGTTCGACGAGGACGAAGTCCTTGGTGACCGCGGCGAACTCCTTCTGGTCGAAGACTTCCTTCTTCAGGCGGATGCACCAGCCACACCAGTCGCTACCAGTGAAGTCGACGAGGATCGCCTTCTTCTCGGCCTTGGCGACCTTCATGCCTTCATCGAGGTCGGTGAGCCAGCCATCGGCGGCGGGAAGGGAGAGGACGCTCAGGCACAGAGCGACGGCGGCGAGGAAACGGCGGGGCATCCCTCAAGGAAACTCGGCCCACACAACGAGGCAACCTGTAATCGGCCAACCCGGCGTTGCAAATATGGAGAATATACCTCACTTAACCCCATGGCTGGTACCCGCATCCTCCTCGTCGACAACGGTTCCTATGAGCCCGCGGCGACCCTAGCCCTGCGCGGGCTGGCCCAGGAAGTCGGTAAGCTGATCGGCCAGGAGGTCCGCCCCGTCTCGACGATGCACTCGACGAAGATCGACCCTGCCCTGCTCGGCGGCTCGCCCGCGGTCATCTTCGAACAAGCCGTCCAGCAGGCCAAGGCCGACGGCATCGACGAACTGGTCGTCCTCCCGCTCTTCATCGGACCGAGCCGCGCGATCACGGAGTATCTGCCCAAGGTCTTCGCCGATGCGCAACCGGGTGCGATGAAGCTGAGCATTCGCGATCCGCTCTTCGGAGAAGACGGCGCCGAACTCACGGGCATGCTGGCCGATAACCTCCGCGCGACCGGCTGGACCAAGGGCAGCGGCACGGTCCTGCTCTGCGACCACGGTTCGCCGATTCCTGAGGTGACCGCCTGCCGCAACGCCTTGGCCGCGTCGCTGCGCCAAGAACTCGGCCTCAAGCCGGAAGAACTCATCGCCTGCTCGATGGAACGCCGCGAAGGCGCAGAGTATGACTTCAACGAGCCGCTGCTTGTACACGCTCTACAGGACGCCAAGGGGGATGCCGTGATCCTGATGCTCTTCCTCCTGCCAGGTCGTCACGCCGGAGCCGAGGGAGATGTCGCGACCATCGCCAAGGAGCACGCGCCCGCCGGCCTACGCTGGAAGCTCAGCCCGCTGCTCGGCACGCACCCCGCCCTGCCGGCGTTGCTCTTCCGCCGTCATCTCTACTCGCCGGGATTCAAGCTGACCAAGATCGCCGCCATCATAGCTGTGCTCTCCGTAGGCCTGCTCCCCGTGCTGATCGGCGTCCTGGCCCCGAAAAGCCTGGGCATGCCCGAACGCTTAATGATCTTGCTCGGCGGTGTCGCGACCATCTTCACCGCCCTCTTCTGCTTCCTGAAAGCGAAGGTCTGGAAGAAGGCCTGAACTCAGGCGAACGCCGCGATGCGGCCCATCAGGCCGGCATGACGGGGCGGAGCGACGACCGCACCGACGACCGCGATGAGCGGCGTAGGCAGCACCGAGACGTCGACCTTGCCGGACGCGAGGTCGGTCAGCGTGGTGAGCACGTCGGACGCGCCGTCCTGCGAGACCTTCGAAAGCAGGCGGATCGGAAGATCTTCCTTGGCGCCGGCGGCGATGAGCTTCACCGCAACGGACGGGAGCGCCTTCGCACCCATATAAAGACAGAGCGTGGCGCCGGTTTCGACGTGCGCCTTCCAATTCTGATCGGTGCCATCGGCGCAATGGCCAGTGAGGAACGTGACGGAAGCGGCCTTACCGCGATGCGTCAGCGGGAACGCGGCATCCGCGCCCGCTGCGGTTGCGGCGGTGATACCGGGCACCACTTCAAAAGGAATCCCATGGGCGGCGAGGTGGTCCATCTCTTCACCGAGACGACCAAAGATGCCCGGGTCGCCGCCTTTAAGCCGGACGATGAGACCTCCCTGACGGGCTTCGCGCACGATCACGGCATTGATTTCGTCCTGAGTCATCGAATGGACCCCGCAGCGCTTACCGACCGGCACGATCTTGGTCGTCGCCGGAATCTCTTCCAAAAGGGCATCCCCGGGCAGGGCATCATGGATGACGACATCCGCCTGCTTGAGCAGACGCAGACCTCTGACGGTGATCAGGTCCGGGGCTCCGGGTCCTGCACCAACGAAGGCCACCCGGCCGATGTCACAATTTACCATTTATTTAAACTTGACCCTATTGATGTAATCATAAGTCATCTTATCAAGTATTAAATCATGGACCCTATCTCCGGCAAGCCCCTGGCTAAGAATGAACTCCTTAAGGCCGATAAGCCCGACCTTTCGGGCAATATCCGCGAAACCCTCGCCAACCCGGAAGCCGACCGCTTCACCGGGGATGACGAGCAGTTCATCAAGTTCCACGGCATCTACCAGCAGGATGACCGCGACAAGCGCAAGACGGGCAAGGAATACTCCGTCATGGTGCGCACGCGCCAGACCGGCGGCATCGTCCCGGCCGCGCAGTACCTCGTGTACGACGAGCTCTCCGGTCGCTTCGCCAACGGCACCCTCCGCATCACCTCCCGCCAGACGTTCCAGTTCCACGGCGTCCTCCAGAAAGGCATCGGCCCGCTGATCAAGTCGATCAACGACGCGCTCTCCTCCACGCTCGCCACCTGCGGCGACGTGAACCGCAACGTCACCGCTCCGTCCAACCCGCCCATCGACCAGATCGCCGTGCAGGTCGACGAGGACGCCTTCGCCATCACCCGAGCGCTGCTCCCTCGCACCACGGCCTATCACTCCATCTGGGTCGACGGCGTCCAGGTCGACCTCGGTCTCGGCGATAAGATCGCCAAGGCCCGCGCTTCCGTCGACCAGGCCAATCCGTACATGCCCCCGCCCGCCGACACGGACGAGTCAGGCGCGCCTTCCGATCCTCTCTACGGCAAGACCTACCTGCCGCGTAAGTTCAAGACCGGCTTCGCCATCCCGCCGAACAACGACACCGACATCTTCACCAACGACATGGGCTTTGTCGCCATCGTCGAGAACGGCAAGCTTGTCGGCTATAACCTGCTCGTCGGCGGCGGCCTCGGCACCTCCCACGGCAATAAGGCCACCTACCCTCGCCTCGCCGACGTCATCGGCTTCATCACCCGCGAACAGGTCATCGCCGTCGGTTCCGCCGTCGTCGCCATCCACCGCGATTGGGGTGACCGCACCGACCGCAAGCACGCCCGCATCAAGTACGTCCTCCAGGAAAAGGGCGTCGAGTGGTTCCGCGCCGAACTCGGCAAGCGCCTCGGCGCCCCGCTCCCAGCCGCCAAGCCCTTCCTCTTCCGCGGTCAGGGCGACGCCTTCGGCTGGTTCAAGCAGCTCGACGGCAACTGGTTCCTCGGCCTCTTCGTAGAGACCGGCCGCGTCAAGGACGCCGACAACTATAAGCTGAAGACGGCCCTCCGAACGATCGCTGAGAAGTTCGGCCCGACCTTCCGCCTCACCGCCACGCAGAACCTCATCCTCTCCGATATCAAGGAAGCCGACAAGGCCGCCATCGAAAAGGTGCTGCATGACCATGGTTGCGCCATCGTCTTCAACCCCGGCCTCATCAAGGGACGCGGCATGGCCTGCCCGGCTCTCCCGACCTGCGGCCTCGCCCTCGCCGAATCCGAACGCGTCTTCCCGAAGTTCCTCGCGAAACTCGAAGAAGGTCAGGCCGCCGCGGGCATCGCCAACGAAGAACTCGTCGTTCGCATGACCGGTTGCCCCAACGGTTGCGCCCGTCCTTACAACGCCGAGATCGGCCTCGTGGGCAAAGCCCCTGGCAAGTATAACATCATGCTCGGCGGCAACCGCGAAGGCACCCGCCTCGCTCGCCTCTGGAAGGAAGCCGCCCTGGCCGACGAAATCCCGGTGCTCATCGGCGAACTCTTCAAGCAGTACGCCAAGGAACGTACGACCGGCCAGGCCTTCGGCGACTGGGTCGACCAGGCTCCTGTCTGGCCCGCCGCTCCTGCCGCCTAAGTCAGTCGATGGCCGACCTCGACCCAGCCCGCATCCCGGAACTCGACGCCCGTCTCTCGACGCTGGCGCCGGTGGACCGTCTGCGCTGGGCCTACGAAACCTTCGGCGCCCGGGCCGGCATCGGCACGAGCTTCCAGCCCGCCGGCGTGGTCATCCTGCACCTCGCCAAGACCGCCGGGCTGCCCATCCAGGCCTTCACGCTCAACACCGGCCTGCTCTTCCCCGAGACGCTTGAGTTCAAGGCGAAGCTCGAAGCCCACCTCGGCATCAAGGTCGAGGAAGTGCTCCCGGCGCAGACCGTCGAACAGCAGGCCGCCCAATACGGCGCCGAACTCTGGAAGCGCGATCCGGAAAAGTGCTGCGAACTCCGCAAGGTCGACTCGCTCGGCAAGAAGCTCTTCGACCTCGACCTCTGGATCACCGGCATGCGCCGCGACCAGAGCGCCGAGCGTTCCGTGACGCCGCTGCTCTCGCTCGCCGCCCGCCCTGACAACTCCGACGTCTGGAAGCTCAACCCGCTCGTCGATTGGAGCCGCGACCAGGTCTGGGCCTATCTCAAAGAGCATGGCTTGCCACACAACGTCCTGCACGACCGCGGTTACCGCTCGATCGGCTGCCTCCCTTGCACGCTGCCCACCTCCGGAGGCGACGAACGCGGCGGCCGCTGGCCTGGCTTCGAGAAGAAGGAATGCGGCCTCCACACCCGCACCAAGAAAGGGTTGGGCGGATAGCGGATGGCGGTTGGCGGATAGGAAAACCTCCCACCCCTCTCACCGATCTCAAAGTTTCGCCTTCGCTACCACCCGCCATCCGCTAACCGCCCACCGCCTCCACCTTCCTTAAGCATCTCTGTGTTCCCCACCGCCAACCGCTAACCGCCAACCGCTTTCTTCAGCATGTCCCGCAACGCTCAAAACGACCACCTCACGCGCCTCGAACAGACGTCGATCCACGTCTTCCGCGAAGCCTTCGCCAACTTCCGCTCCGTCTGCATGCCCTGGTCCATGGGCAAGGATTCCAACGTCCTCATCTGGCTCGCCCGCAAGGCGTTCTGCGGCAAGATCCCCTTCCCGCTCCTGCACATCGACACGACCTACGAATTCCCGGAGATGTATGAGTTCCGCGAGAAGGCCAAGGTCATCCATGGCATCGACCTGATCGTCCGCGTCAACGAGGACGCCATCCGCCGCGGCATCGGCTACGCCACGCACGACCCGGTGACCGTGACGCACGAGCTCAAGACCGTCCCGTTCAAGGCCGCGATCGACGAGTTCAAGTGGGACGCCCTCGTGACCGGCATCCGCCGCGACGAAGACCCGACCCGCGCCAAGGAGCGCTGGTTCTCCCCTCGCTCCGCCGAAGGCAACTGGGACTACAAGGACCAGCCGCCGGAATTCTGGGGCCAGTTCGCCAGCTCCGCCCCCGACGGCGGTCACGTCCGCGTGCAGCCGCTCCTCGAATGGACCGAGCTCGACATCTGGGAATACATCCGCCGCGAGAACATCCCGAACCCGACCCTCTACTTCGCCCGCAACGGTAAGCGCTTCCGCTCACTCGGTTGCCACCCGATCACGCACCCGGTCGACAGCCCGGCCAGCAACATCGACGAGGTCATCGAGGAACTGAAGCTGACCAAGACCAGCGAACGCGCCGGCCGCGCCCAGGACCACGTCGGTCGCAACTCGATGCAGGAACTCCGCGCCAAGGGCTTCATGTGAGCCGCCTGCACCCAACCGTAACCTTCCAACCTATTTCCTCCCAGTGAGCACTTCCCACACCACCGCCGAAGACCATCGCAAGATGCACGTCGTCGTCGTCGGCCACGTCGACCACGGCAAGTCCACCTTCGTCGGCCGCCTCCTCCATGACACCGACTCCCTGCCCAACGGCAAGATGGAGCAGGTCCGCAAGAACTGCGCGATCGAAGGCATGGAGTTCGAATACGCCTTCCTCCTCGACGCCCTGATCGAAGAGCAGGAACAAAACATCACCATCGACACCACGCGCATCTTCTTCCGCACGAAGCAGCGCGCCTACGCGATCATCGACGCCCCGGGCCATAAGGAGTTCCTCAAGAACATGGTGACCGGCGCCGCCAGCGCTTCCGCCGCCCTCCTGCTCATCGACGCCAAGGAAGGCGTGATGGACCAGTCCCGCCGCCACGCGTTCCTGCTCTCCCTCCTGGGCGTGAAGCAGCTCGTCGTGCTGGTGAACAAGATGGACCTCGTCGACCACTCCGAG
>RFRI01000320.1 GCA_009924535.1 Verrucomicrobiota bacterium | reverse complement strand
CGGCATGATTCCTACTTCGTCCCCATCGCCCAGTCGCTGCCGCTCGAATGGATCGACCAATCAGGCCGGGGCGGCCAACTCCTGATGGCCCTGCTCAACGAAGCCGCCCACGGGCATTTCGCGGGCGTGCGCGAAGCGATCAACGCCCTGGACGACGAACTGCGCACCGAAGCCGCCCGCCTCTCCGCCGAGAGCTACGCCGGCAAGGATGACGAGAAGGACATCCTGCCCCGCGCCAACATGATCCTCAAGTCCTTCCACGGACGCCACGTCCAAGCCCTGATGCGCAGCCTCGACGCCCGCATCGCCTCCACCTCCCGCGACGACGTCGCCACGCTCAACCAGCTGCAGTCGGAAAAAATCGCCCTGCGGAAATCGCACGCGACTCCTCCGACGCTCACCGCCGCCTGAATTTCCCAAGATGCCCGACAAGAAGAACAAGAAGACCACCGACAAGCCGGTCAAAGCCTCCAAGCAGGCCAAGCCCGCCGTCAAAGCCGCCGCGCCCGCCAAGGCCGTGAAGCCCGCGCCCGCCGCGAAGACGCCCGTCAAGGCAGTCGCCGCCAAGCCGGCCGCGAAAGCTCCGGCGCCCGCGAAGACCGCGCCCGTCGCTAAGGCCGCCGCCAAGCCCCCTGCTCCGGTGAAGTCCGTCGCGCCCGTCAAGGCCGCCGGCAAGGTGCTGCCGACGCCGCAGGTCCGCCCGGACATCAACGAAAAGGTCCAGCAGCTCGTCAGCCTTTCGAAGAAGAACGGTTACGTCACCGTCCAGAACATCAACGAGGTCATTCCCGACAGCGCCACCGACCCGGAGCTGATCGAGAACATCATGAACATCCTCGATAACCTCGACATCAAGCTCCTCGACGAGGATGAGGTCGAGACCTACCGCAAGAAGGTCGAGGACTCCGAAGAAGAGGCCGCCCGCACCGTCCCGGCCGACGCCCCTTACGACCCGTTCAACGTCTACCTGAAGCAGATGGGCCACAAGCCGCTGCTCACCCGCGAACAGGAAGTCGAGATCTCCAAGCGCATCGAGGACGCCGAGCTCCGCGCCCAGGACTTCCTCTTCACCTGCTGGCTCACCCTCCCCTACCAGCTCGACCTCGCCCTCAAGGTCCTCCGCAAGGAGGAACGCTTCGACAAGGTCGTCATCGACAAGAAGGTCGAGTCCCGCGACGCCTATT
Source organism: Verrucomicrobiota bacterium (assembly GCA_009924535.1). Classification (GTDB taxonomy): domain Bacteria; phylum Verrucomicrobiota; class Verrucomicrobiia; order Opitutales; family UBA953; genus UBA953. The sequence goes on along the minus strand of RFRI01000320.1, from coordinate 1,126 downwards.
ACAAGATGCTCCCCAAGGCCACGGAGGAGTGCACGAAGCTCAAGGCCAAGCTCGACAAAGCCTGGCAGAAATACCTCGACGAAACGGACGCCCCCAAGAAAGCCAAGTCGCGCGAGGCCTACGGCAAGATCGAGCGGACCCCCAAGGAAGGCTGCAAGGACATCCTCCGCAAATTCTGCTTCAAGATGAAGCTGTTCGAGGAATGGCTCGAGCTCCCGGACATCAAGGGCGACATCGACGACTCCCGCAACCTCGTCGAACCGACCATGATCGCCCGCGGCCCGGTCCGCGCCAAGAAGGCCATCAAGCCCGAGATCTCCGCCACCCGCACCCGCGAGATCGAGCTCCGCTGGCGCCTCACGCCCGCCGAACTGCTCCACCTCTCCCGCAACGTGCGCAAGCACCTCGACGAAGCGCAACGTGCCAAGACCGAGATGGTCGAGCATAACCTGCGCCTCGTGATCTCGATCGCGAAGAAGTACCAGAACCGCGGACTGCTCTTCACCGACCTCATCCAGGAAGGCAACATGGGCCTCGTGAAGGCCGTCGAGAAGTTCGAATACCGCCGCGGCTACAAGTTCTCCACCTACGCCACCTGGTGGATCCGCCAGGCGATCACCCGCTCCATCGCCGACCAGGCCCGCACCATCCGCATCCCGGTCCACATGATCGAGACGCTCAACAAGGTGATGCAGGTCCAGAAGCAGCTCACCCAGGAACTCGGCCACGAGCCGACCGCCGAAGAAGTCGCCAACGAGATGAACATGGCGATCGATCGCGTGCAGCAGATCATGAAGATGGCCCAGCAGCCGATCTCCCTCCAGTCCCCCGTCGGCGACGGCGAAGATACCTCGCTCGGCGACTTCATCGAGGACAAGTCCGCGGAGAACCCTTCCGATACGGCTTCCACCCGCCTCCTCCGCGAGAAGATCGACTTCGTCCTGCGCTCCCTCGCCGAACGCGAGAAGGAAGTCCTCATCCTCCGCTTCGGCCTCCTCGACGGCGTCCAGCGCACGCTCGAAGAAGTCGGCCGCCACTTCAAGGTCACCCGCGAACGCATCCGCCAGATCGAAGCCAAGGCGCTCCGTAAGATGCGCCACCCGACGCGCATGCGTCAGTTGCAGGG
>RFRI01000319.1 GCA_009924535.1 Verrucomicrobiota bacterium | reverse complement strand
TTCGAAGCGACCCCCCATCTCCTCGCCAAGGTCCGCATCTCGGGCGGCGGGCGTTGCAACGTCACCCATTCCTGTTTCGAGCCAGCCGAACTGGTGAAAAAATACCCCCGCGGCGGCCGCGAACTTCTCGGGGCCTTCCATCGCTTTCAGCCCCGCGATACGATTGAATGGTTCGCTGGGCGTGGCGTGGCCACGAAGACCGAGGAAGACGGACGTATGTTCCCGGTCACGGATGACTCCGCCACGATCGTCGAATGCCTGATGTCCGCCGCCGCCCGCGCCGGCGTGAGCATCCGCCTCTCCACCGCCGTCCGTTCCGCCGTCAAGGAAGGCGAGACTTTTCGCCTGACGCTTGGCACCGGCACCAATGAGGAGTTCGACCGCGTCATCGTCGCCACCGGCGGCAATAAATCCTCCGGCGGCCTGGCCATCGCGGAATCCTTCGGTCACTCGATTGTCCCGCCCGTCCCCTCTCTGTTCACGTTCCACATCACCGACCCGCGACTGGCTGACCTCGCCGGCATCTCGGTCGAGAACGCGACCGTCACCGCGCCCGGCACGAAGCTCAAGACCGACGGCCCGGTACTGATCACCCACGCCGGCCTGAGCGGTCCGGGCATCCTGAAGCTCTCCGCCTGGGGCGCCCGTGAGTTCGCGGAGAAGCACTACGCCTTCCCGATCGCGATCAACTGGGTCCCGCCCCACACCCGCGACACGCTGGTCAAGGCCCTCTCGGCCGTCCGCGAACAGAACGCCCGCAAACAGGTGACCACCTTCAGCCCGGTCGCGATGCCCCAACGCCTCTGGGAACGTTTCGTGATCGCCGCCGGTATCCCGACCACCACGCCGTGGGCCCACGTCAGCAATCCTGCGCTGCAAGGCCTCGCCACCCAGCTCACCGCGGCGGAGTTCAAGGTCGACGGCAAGAGCATGTTCAAGGACGAGTTCGTCACCTGCGGCGGCGTGAAGCTTGCGGAGGTCGACTTCAAGACGATGGAAAGCCGGAAATGCGCAGGGCTGCACTTCGCGGGCGAGGTCCTCGACATCGACGGCGTCACCGGCGGCTTCAATTTCCAGAACGCCTGGACGACGGGATATCTCGCCGGATCAGCGTGCGCTGGGTAGGGATGACCGGCCCGGTCATCCGTTAGCCCATACCTGTTCCCGAACCCGATAACCCGCACCAGGGACCTGACGGCCGAGACCTGAGACCCGAAATTATTTCCCGCCACTAGGATCTTGTCTCACACTTTTGCACCTTTGCACAGGAGCGGAGCTCCGATTTGCACCTTTGCACGGTCTCTTATCTCCCTGGCCAACTGGCCCACTAGTCAACCGATCAACTAGTTTACCTACGGCGGCCTCTGCTTCGCAGATTATTCCGAATTCAAATGCAGCTTCGATGAATACCCGTGCTCGCCGAGCGCGCGCGTCGAGACGAGCAGCTTGATCCTGGGCGCGCGGCCGACGCCGCGGTCTTCGACGGTTGTCGCGCCGAGCTTCATCTCCTTCCGCTCGAGACGATCCTCATTCACCGGCTTGCCGCCGGTGCGGGCTGGCGCGACTTCGATCAGCGCCAAGACCGTGATCAACACTATCTTCAACACCGGTACGAGTGATGAGTAGTTCATGGGATGTAATGTATCCCTAGGACAGGTCCCCGCACCCATTTGTTTACGACTAGGCAAAACAGCCTATCATCAGTTCCGCTGATGCCGGGCGGCCGGGTCATAAGAATATTAAACATGGAGGGCTGGATCGATGACTGCGTAGAGGACTGCATCGAGGACTGAATGGATGAATTAAAACGGATCATCCGGCCGCCAGTCCCCCCGATGAGTACGCCCTTTGATTTCGTGTCTCTGCCTTGGGTAGGGTTGAGCGCCCTCGCTCAACCGCGGCATCAGGTAGGGTTGACCACCCCTGGTCAACACCCGGAAACCACCAGGTGTTATCTCAAATCGAAATCCATATCCGGAAATGCCATGATGGCAGCCATGCAAGAACTCCCCAAACGAAAGCGCCTGCCGCACATGCTGCCCGCCTGGGTTGACCGCTCAGATCCGATCTTCGTAACAATTTGCTGCAAGCATCGTGGGCTCAATTCCATAGCACATCCGGACGTATTTCACACAATCCGCCAAACCCTTCGGATCTACGAGGAGTCCCGAAAACTGAAGTTATTCAGCCTGACCGCCATGCCTGACCACATCCACCTGATTGCCAGGTGGAATCATGCGATCGGATTGGGACAAACGATCAAGTCCTTCAAAGGCATCATCGCCAAACGGCATGACATCGATTGGCAGCA
>RFRI01000318.1 GCA_009924535.1 Verrucomicrobiota bacterium | reverse complement strand
ATGGCCGACGAAAAAGTAATCTTCACGATGACGGGGGTCACGAAGTACTTCGAAAAGAAACCCGTTTTCCGCGATATTTCGCTCTCTTACTATTATGGAGCCAAAATCGGCGTCCTGGGTCTCAACGGTTCCGGCAAATCCACGCTGCTCAAAATCATGGCGGGCGAAGACAAGGAATTCGACGGCGCGATCAGTCAGGTGCCTGGCTACACTCTGGGCTACCTCGCCCAAGAGCCCCGGCTCGACGAACACCTCACGGTCCAGGCATGCGTGATGCAGGCGGCGGGTCCGATGAAGGCGCTCCTCGAGGAATATGACGAGACGTTCGTGAAGGTCTCGGAGACCGACGACGCCAAGGAGCAGGAGAAGATCCTGGCCCGCCAAGGCGAGATCCAGACGATCCTCGACACGCGCGGCGGCTGGGACCTCGACGCCCGCATCGAGATGGCGATGGAAGCCCTGCGCTGTCCGCCCGGCGACGCGGTGGTCTCGGCGCTCTCCGGTGGCGAGAAACGCCGCGTGGCGCTCTGTCGCCTGCTGCTGATGGAGCCGGACATCCTCCTGCTCGACGAGCCGACCAACCACCTCGACGCGGACACGGTCGCTTGGCTCGAACGCCACCTCCAAGGCTATAAGGGCACGGTCATCGCGATCACGCATGACCGCTACTTCCTCGACAACGTCGCCGGCTGGATCCTCGAACTCGACCGCGGCCGTGGCATCCCTTGGAAGGGCAACTACTCCTCCTGGCTCCAGCAGAAACAGCAGCGCCTCGAGACGGAGGAGAAGCAGTCCGCCGCCCGCTCCCGCTCGATGGAGCGCGAACGCGAGTGGGCCGGCGCTTCGCCCAAGGCCCGCGTGGCCAAGAACAAGGCCCGCCTCCGCGCCTACGAGCAGATGCTCACGCAGGACCAGAATCTCCAGGAGAAGGCGGCCGAGATCTGGATACCGCCCGGCCCGCGTCTCGGCGGCGCGGTCATCGAGGCCCGCGGTCTCTCCAAGGGCTACGGCGACCGCATCCTGATGGATGACGTGAATTTCACGCTGCCCGCCGGCGGCATCGTCGGCGTGGTCGGCCCCAATGGCGCCGGCAAGACGACGCTCTTCCGCATGATCACCGGTCAGGAGAAGCCCGACAAGGGGACGCTTACGGTCGGCGAGTCGGTGAAGATCGCCTATGTCGACCAGTCGCGCGATTCGCTTCCCGCCGACGCGCCGCTGTGGTCCGCGATCTCCGACGGCCAGGATATGGTCCACCTCGGCAAGATCATGGTGCCGGCCCGAGCCTATGCGGCGCGCTTCGGCTTCACGGGCGACGTCCAGCAGCGCAAGGTCGGCCTGATGTCCGGCGGCGAACGCAACCGCATCCACCTCGCCCGGCTCATCAAGGCCGGCGCGAACGTCCTCCTGCTCGACGAACCCACCAACGATCTCGACGTGAACACGATCCGCGCCCTCGAAGACGCCCTCGAGGGTTTCGCGGGCTGCGCGGTCATCGTGACGCACGACCGCTGGTTCCTCGACCGCGTGGCCACGCATATCCTGGCCTTCGAGGACGATAGCACGGTAGTCTGGCACGAAGGCAACTACGGCGACTACCTCGAAGACCGGCGTAAGCGCCTTGGCCTCGAATCAGACACCCCGCGTCGTCCGAAATACCGTCGCCTTACGCGCTGAGTCGCCGCGCGGCCTTCAGTCGCTGCTTCCATGCCCCGGCCGTCGCCGCGAGCGTGGTCATCTGCAGGTCGCTCATGCGCCAGCCCCAGTTACCCTGCGGGTTGCCCGGCGTGTTGAAACGCGCCTCGGCTCCCAGGCCGAGCAGGTCCTGCACGGGGATGAACGCGGCGATGCCCGGCGAAGCCAGCGCGGCTTCGGCGAGCGTGACATGCGGGTCGTCCATCGTGCCGAAGACCGCTTCGACGCGGGCGCGTTCCTCGGTGGAAGCCTGCGCATACCACCCGACGACGGTATCGTTGTCATGCGTGCCGGTGTAGACGACGCGGTCGGCGGTGATGTTCGCCGGGAAATGCGGATTACCTTCCGGTGGTCCGCCGAAACCGAACTGCAGCACCGACATGCCAGGCAGGCCGGAGGCCTTGCGGAGGACGTCGACGCCGGGCGAAAGCAGGCCGAGGTCCTCGGCGACGAGCGGCAGGCCGGAGAGCGCGCCGGTGAAGGCGAGTCCGGGGCCGTCGAACCATCGGCCTTCGCGAGCGTTGGGCGCGCCGGCGGGCACGCTCCAGAAGTCATGGATGCCGCGGAAATGGTCGATGCGGATCGCGTCGAAGAGCTCGAGGTCGTGATGCACGCGCGCC
>RFRI01000317.1 GCA_009924535.1 Verrucomicrobiota bacterium | reverse complement strand
TAGAACCCCACCTGCCGATTGATAGTTTCATCTCATCTTAAGGTAATGGGTCACCCCTACCCCTTTCCCTACCCTTACCCCTTTCCCTTTAGTCTAGGCCCCTTCGCTCAGGGCATCAGTAAAGAAGGCCAAGCCGAGCACCAGACCGGTCAGGACATCGGACCAGCCCCCGACAAAGGAAAGGAGGCCAGGTTCGACGGTCGGGCTGAATAGCACCTGAAGCGAGAACACGAGGTTGACGCCTAGGAACATCCATGCCGACCAGCGCTGGTAGAAGAAAAGCCCGACCATGCTGACAAACAGCAGACCGACCCCGGCGAGCCAGAAGAGCAACCCAAGCACATCGGATACTCCGAAGTCGGACGCGTTGTTCCGGCGATGCCAATCGGCAAGTTCATCCGGCAACAGTTTCTCGCTGATGATGGCGAGCCCGATGCTCATCACCAAGATGGCGAACAAAGCGAGGAGGCTGACCCGCAGGACGAGACGAAGCTTGGATTTATCCATGAAGCGATTCTCTCAACCCGACCGACCTCTGCAATGGGAATCCCGAAGGACCGGGCAACCAGCTTCGCAGCCGTACACCCTGCCAGCATCTCCCCATCGGCCTTCCCCATACTCGACACTCCAAACTCGATACTCTATTTCCCCACATGCTTCAGCACGGCCTTGGTCATGCCGTCCCGGGCCGCCTGCGAATGGCTATGACCGCTGGGAATATCGTTATAGATCTGCTTGGGGATATTCAGTTGATTATAAGCGGCGTACACGCTGGTCGGCGGACAGACGTTATCGATGAAGCCGACGGTGAGATAGCAGCCGGCCGCTTTGGTCCGGGTGGCGAAGTTCATGCAGTCGACATACCGATACGCTTCGAGCACGGCCATGTCGGGCTTACCGTCGACGACGGGGACGATCTTGGGCCAGCCGGCGATACGGCCGACGAGCATCCCGCTGTGATCGCAGCCGGCCGGTACGCCGGCGGCGAAGAAGGTGACGCGGGCGTCCAATCCGGCCGCGGCGATGGCCTGGTAGCCACCCTGGCTGGCGCCCGACACGACGACATGCTTGCCATCCCATTCCGGCTGGGCCGTGAGGACATCGATCCCCCGGATAAGGCGTAACATCATGCCGGTGAAGTAGGCCTTCTCGCGGTCGTTCTTGTTCTCATAACGATAGTCCTTCATCGGACCGGCATAAAGGTCCGCGTAGAACTGCCTGGGCTTACCGTTCGGCAGACCGTGCGCATTCATGTCCATGGCGATGAAACCTTTGCTCGCCCAGCTGGCCGAGCCGCCGAGGGAACTGTCGCTCACGCCGGCCCCGTGCACGGTGAGGATGATGGGCAGGCTCTTGGGCTTGGCGCCGACCGGCTTGGACATGTAACCGGAAATCGGGAGACCAAGCGCCGGAGCGGTCACGTCGAAGGATTCGGTGTCCTTGAGCGGGGACTTGACGGAGACGAGCTTAGGCTCGAGCGGCACCGCGGCTAATTTCTTCTTCATGCTGTCCCAGAAAGCATCAAAGTCATCAGGCACGGGCAGACTGCGTTTGATCTCGGTCGGATCGATGGCGGCGCCGCCGAGACCGGTGATGGGGGCTATCTTGGCCTTGGCGTTGGCGCGATAAACGGCATGCACCTGAATGAAACCAGGCTCGTTCAACGAACCGGTGGCGATGGCCTTGCCGTCGACGAGTTCACTCGTGCCCTTCTGATCCGTGTCTAGTCCATCCTTAAGAATGGCCCATTCGACGAGGCCGGCGGCGGGCTTGCCGCTGTCGGTGACCGCGAGGTTGAAGACGACCTTCTCACCCTGATGGTAAATCGCATCCGCTCGCTCGGCCCGGGCCGCGATCTTGATGGGCGAATCCGGCACCGCCTTCTTGGCGGTCTGGGCGATGAGGGGCTGCAGCAACAGGGCGGCGACGAGGGGTAACAATCGGGTCATATGATTCCTATGATACCGCCCCGCCCCAGCGTCAAACCCTTGCACCATCCCCGATACTCCATACTCAATACTCCATACTCAATGAAGCTCGCCTCTCTCCTCTCTCTCCTCGCCGTCTCCGCCTTAGCCGCCGACTACTTCCCGCCGTCCGACGCCCAAGGCGGCTGGCGCACGCCGAAGGACAAGGCGGAAGCCCGCACCCTCGCCGGCATCGACCTCGACCGACTCGAGCAGGCCTATCATGCGACGGAACGTTCCAACACGGAGAACGGTGGGTTGGTCGTCATCTCGAAGGGCTATCTGGTCCTGGAGAAATATTTCGGCAAGGCCCACCGCAACGCCAACCCGGACATGGCTTCCACGGGTAAGGCGTTCACGAGCATCGCCTGCGG
>RFRI01000316.1 GCA_009924535.1 Verrucomicrobiota bacterium | reverse complement strand
CGGCGTCCTCGATGACCTCGAGGTACATCTCTTCCGACACGCGGTGCGAACAGGAATAGGTGGCCAGGATGCCGCCCGGGGCGAGCAGGCGTAGCGCGCGGAGGTTCAGCTCCTTGTAACCGCGGAGGGCGCCGTCGACGGCGTCCTTGCTCCGGGCGAAGGGCGGCGGATCGAGGATGATGAGGTCGAAGGACGCCTCGCGGTGTTCCGTGAACCAGTCGAAGACGTTGGCGACTTCGAACGAGGCGCTGAGGCCGTTGCGTTCGGCGGCCGAGCGGGCGGCGGCGATGGCGTCCTCGGACTGGTCGAGGCCGAGCACGCTGGTGGCGCCGGCCTTGGCGCAGGCGAGGCCGAAGCCGCCTTGATTGCAGAAGGCGTCGAGCACGCGGCGGCCCTGGGCGAACTTCGCGACGTTCTGATGCTGGTCGAGCTGGTCGAGGTAGGTGCCCGTCTTCTGGCCACCCATGAGGTCGATGAGCACCTGCACGCCGCCGACTTCCATCCACGACGGCTCGAGGGGCTTGCCCGAGACCGTGCGGATTTCCTGACGAAGGCCTTCGAGCTTGCGCGTCGAGGCGTCGTTACGGAGGACGATTTCGCGCGGCTGCAGCAGGCGCTGCAGCACGTCGATGATCGTGGCCAAGCGGCGATCCATGCCGCAGGTCAGGGCCTGGATCGTGATCAGGTCGTTATAGCGGTCGACCACCAGGCCCGGGAGGCTGTCGGCCTCGGACCAGATGAGACGACAGACCGACTTACCCGCGCGGCGGTTGACGGAGGCCGTGACGAGTTCCTCGAGCAGCGGGCCGTCGAGGGTGATCGGGCGACGCGAGTAGCGACGCCAGGCGATCTGCGACTTGCCGTTCCAGAGGCCGGCGCCGAGGCAGCGACCCTTGAGGTCCGTCAGCTCGACGCAATCGCCGTCGACCGGCGGTTCGCCGACGAACTCGACTTCACCGAGGAAGGCCCAGGGGTGACCCCGGAGTGCGCGCACGGGACGTCCGGGGCGGATACGAATGGCTCTGAGCATGGATTAATTGACGGCCCTCAGCTTCGGGATGACCCAGGCCGCGGCGAGCACGGCGGGGATCCAGGCCGCGATCATCGGCGGCAAAGCACCGCTCTCGCCGAAGGCGGAGCAGAACGAGGAAAGGAAGTAGAAGGCGAGGAAGAGGCCGAAGGTCTTGGCGACGCCCACCATCGGACTGATGCGGCCGGGGCGGACCGAGAACGGGATGGCGACGGCGACGACGACCAGGCAGATGACCGGCGCGGACATGATCGAGTGGTAACGCATCGCGTAGGCGGCGTTCTGGCCGCCGGGGTTGGAGCCCGCCTGATCGACGAAGCGTCCGACCTCGCGGAGCGAGAGCGTGTCCGGCTCCTTGGTGGAATAGAACATCACCTCGGGATCGTCGTCGTAGTCCGGCAACGCGAGCTCCTTGAAGCGCGGCTGGGTCATGAGCGAACCCGTCGCCGGATCGAAACGCAGGTCGCGGCCTTCGCGGAAGGTCCAGCGCCAGCCGAGGGCGGTCTTGCGGAATTCGGCGAAGCGGGCCGTCACGCAGCGCACCTCGCGGTTCTGCTCGTCGAACGAATGCACGATGACCTCGAAGGCCTGGCCGGTGGAAAGGCCGAGGTTCGAGATGAGCCAGAGCCGGCGGGCCTTGGAGTTCTCGAACGAGACCGAGTAGACCTGGCCCTTCGGGATGGTCGCGCCACCCTTGGATTTGAGCGCGGCGAACTGGGCTTCCTCGACAAGGCTGTTCTGAGCCTCCAAGGCATCGGGCACGAGCACCGCGTTGAGGAGGGCCAGGAGGCCGGCCAGCAAGAAGCCGATCGCCCAAAGCGGAGCCGTCAGGCGCCACATGCCGATGCCGGCGGCGCGGGCGGCGGAGATCTCCTGGTTGCGATTCATGCTCGCGAGGACGAAGATGACCGAAATCAGCAACGAGATCGGGATCAACATCGACAGGTTCTTGACGATGCTCAGGGAAAGGTAGGCCAGGATGGTACCGATGGAGGCACCCCAGCTGAGGAAGTCAGGAATCCAATTATACCCCTCGGAAAGCAGCAGCAATCCCATGAAGCTGAGCAGGGAAAGGGCGAAGACCTTGGCCCATTCGGCGAGGATATAGCGGTCAAGGATGCGCACTGCCCGGAATGACAACAAGGGGCCGCTTTCCAGCAACCCCAAACCAAGCCTAGATGCACGTTTCCGCCGATTAAATGCCTGATTCCGTCGCGACGCGTCCCCCGACCAATCGAGGATTGAAACCACCCGTCTCGCTGGCTGTCTTAATGATGCTAACGTCAGGCCAACCACGGGTCGTATCCTATG
>RFRI01000315.1 GCA_009924535.1 Verrucomicrobiota bacterium | reverse complement strand
GAGGCGGAGACGCCCCGGGCCGCGTATCGGCCGGAATCAGAGGAGGGCTTGCTTTCGTGCGCCATGGCTCTTGCGTGCTTATCTCCGACCCTGCTATTCGGTCAACGCCCTTCTCCCACGTGCTGCAACTCTTCCTCCGGCATTCCTGGCTCCGCCGTCTCTCCGCGGCGTTGGTCGGGCTTCTGCTCGGCGTCGCGCTGGTCGCCGCCTGGGGCTGGTGGAACGCGCGCAGCCTCCGCGCCCTCGCCGACGATCTGCGTCGGGCCTACGAGTCGCACGACGTGGTCGCGATGGAACAGCTCTTCTGCTGGGATGGCGTCGACGACGCCACTCGCGGCCGTATCCGGTTCGTCATCCTGCAGGAATACGAACTGCCGATCGGTTCGGTCACGGTGCGGCCGCTCGCCGCTTTCGATCGGCAGCCCGGCCCGGGTCTCCGTCCGAATCTCACGCCGTCCGGGACCATCGAGGTGACCTTCGCCACCACGGACCGCTTATCGGCGGCTTATCTGGCCGGCCGAGACGGCTTCCGTCATAAGTTGATCGTCATGCTCCCCGCGAACTGACGCGCATTCTTGACAGCCGCCCTCCGCCTTCCAATTAATCAGACCCTATGGCCGACAAGAACGACAAGCGTCCCGAAAGCGCCCCCGGTAAATTCTACGTGGATTCGCAGTGCATCGATTGCGACCTCTGCCGCGAGACCGCCCCGAAGTCCTTCACCCGCCAGGATGACGGCGGTTACTCCTACGTCTTCGCTCAGCCGACCGACCAGGAAGGCATCGACAAGTGCATGGAAGCCCTCGAAGGCTGCCCGGTCGACGCCATCGGCAAGGACGGCGAATAATCGCCCCGGTGATGCCTCCGAAAGCCCCGGACCTCCGGGGCTTTTTGTTTGGTAGGTCCCCCGGCTTGGCCTAGGTTCATCCCATGGGCGTCAAAATCTCCTGCGAATACCTCGGTGACCTGCGCGTCAAAGCCACCCACGGCCCGTCTGGCACCGTGCTGCACACGGATGCGCCTGTCGACAACCACGGCAAAGGCGAGTCGTTCTCGCCGACCGACCTGACCGCGACCTCTCTCGCGGCCTGCATCATGACGATCCTCGGCATCCAGGCCCAGGGCCTCGAACTGGATTTCCGCGGCCTGCGCGTCGAGGTCGAGAAGCACATGACCGCCCAGCCGCCCCGCCGCATCGCGAAGCTCGAGGCGACCATCCATATGCCGACGGGCATCGCGGAGGATCTGCGCGATCGCCTCGTCCGCGCCGCCAACGCCTGTCCGGTGAAGCAGTCGCTGCATCCCGACGTCGAGATCGCGCTGGTTTGGATTTGGTGAGCGGCTGAATGGCGGCAGGGTCGGGACCGCGTCACGACAGTGCTGTACCTGCCTCGGGTAGGGACGCGTCGGCGACGCGTCCGCTGTCTCCGGTAGGGACGGCCCTCCGAGCCGTCCGTTGAATCTAGGTAGGGTCGAGCATCCCTGCTCGACCGCTCGGCCGACCAAGGATGGTCAGCCTTACCAAATGCCCCAGCCAATCATCCGGTCTCCCTTTGAGTGAGGGCTCTGCCTTCCCGCCAACCGCCTCTACCAGACTCTTTTCTTATGCCCCACCATCGCGTAATAAGTGAGATAAAGATAGCAGGGCAGGATGATCCAGTAGGCTGAGCGCACGGAGTAATGGTCGGCCAGCCAGCCGTAGCCAAGCGGCAGGAAAGCGTTGCCGCAGAGGCCCATGATCATCACCGAAGCCCCGACCTTCGTGAAGCGGCCGAGGCCGTCCAACGCGAGCGGCCAGACGCCGGCCCACGTCAGCGAGTTCGCGAAGCCGAGCAGCACGACGAACCAGAGCGAGATGTCCGTGGCATGTCCGCGGAACGGCACCGACCCTTTCGTCGTGACGATGAGGACCGAAAGCACGACGCCGAGCGACGTGCAGCCGCGCAGCATGGTCAGCTGCGAGACCACGCGCGGGATCAGCGTGATGCCGGCGACGTAGCCGGTGATCATCGCGGCCAGCACGTAGGCCGGGAAGACCTTGGCTTCGAGCAAGGGCAGGCCCATCGACTGCGCGTAGGGGATGATGGTGTCGACGGAGATGACCGAGGCCCCGACGTGCAGGAAGATGCCGATCGCGCCGAGGATGAGATGCGGGAACTGCAGGATGACGGTCTTGTCGGCGTTGGCCTCGGCGACCTCCGCGGTCTCATGCTCGGTATCGATCTCGGGGAGCGGCGACAGGCGGACGAGGAACCCGAGCGCGAGCAGCGCCGAGCCGACCCAGGCGTAGGGCACGACCACGCGCCGGATGAGCTCGTCGAGCGCCGCGGCCTTCTCGGCGGGCGCC
>RFRI01000314.1 GCA_009924535.1 Verrucomicrobiota bacterium | reverse complement strand
CACCTTTGCACAGGAGCTCCGCTCCGATTTGCACCTTTGCACTGTCTTTAGTCCAGCCCTCCTGTCCTCGGGTCCTCCGGCCCTCGTCTAGTGCTCCTCCCGCTCCTCCATCACCTCGGCCCTTCCTGGCTTTTCCGGCGCGTGCGCTGGGCATGCGAGCGTAAGCTGGGGGTCTGGGAATGGCGTTCGCCGATGCGTCCGTGGAAAGATTTCGCCTCCGGCTTCGATGCGGCGGAGTGGCGGGCTAACGCGCCGCGGCTCCCCATCGCCTTGCTCGATCGCGCGTACCTCGCGCCGCAGCTCGAAGCGTGGTCGGTCGCCAGCGGACATACGCCCGTCGCCGAGGCGGACGCCTTCGCCCGCGGCTACGCCCGCGTCTTCTCGCATCAGTTGGTCGAGGTCGGCCGCCCCGACCGCTGGACGCGTAGCGTCCTGACCGGTCATTCCACCGATCCCTACGCCCATTGGTCCCGCCTAGGTGATGCGGGATCCGATGACATCAAGGGCGTCTGGGAGCTCTCCCGCTTCTCCTGGGCCTACGCCCTCGTCCGCGCCTGGTTGCGCGACGGTGACGACCGTCACGTGGAGCTCTTCTGGTCGACGCTCGAGGATTGGATGGCGCGCAACCCGCCGAACCGTGGGCCCAACTGGATGTGCGGACAGGAAGCCTCCTTCCGCCTGATCGCCGTGGCGTTCGCCCTCCAGGCCTTCCGTGACCACCCGGCGACGACTGACGCTCGTCTGACGCTCGCCGCTCGTTTGGCCGACGCGACCGGCCGACGCATCGCCTTCCACCTGGACTACGCGCTTTCTCAGCAGAACAACCACGGCCTCTCGGAGGCGATCGGACTCCAGACCGCCGCCACGTTCTGGCCGAGTCTCGCCGGCTCTCCGTCCTGGTCCCATGCGGGCGTGGCGGCGCTCGCCAAGCAGTGCGCTGAACTCATCGGCCCCGACGGCGGCTTCAGCCAGCACTCGTCGAACTACCATCGCCTCTTGTTGCAGCTCCTGACCTGGTCCGAGGTCGTCGAGCGCTCCGTGCGCGACACCTTGCCCGAAGCCGTCCGCGCCAAGGCGATCGCCGCGACGGATTTCCTCGCGACGCTGATGGAGGTAGACGGCACGGTCCCGCGTTATGGAGCCGACGACGGCGCCAACCTCTTTCCGCTCAGTGGCTGTCCGTTCGAAGATTTCCGTCCGGCGGTCGGCGCGGCGCTCGCGCTCTTCAAGGGGGAGCGCCTGCCATCCGGACCTTGGGACGAGGCGTCTCTTCTCCTGTTGGGGCCGGCCGCAGCGAGCGTTGGTCCCGCCTTACGTCCCCCCGCCGAATTCCCCGACGCCGGCGTCTTCGAGCTTCGCCATGCGCGCGGCACGCTCTTCTTCCGCGCTCCGCCGGAATTCCGCACCCGTCCGTCGCATGCCGATCAACTGCACGTCTCGCTACGCTGGGACGGCGAGTGGGTTGCCGAAGACCCCGGCACGTATTCCTATAACGCACCCGGTGGCTGGGACGGTTTTGCCGGCTCCCGTTTCCATAATCTCGTCACCGTCGGCGACTCCGACTCCATGCGTCGAGCCGGCCGCTTCCTCTGGCTGCCCTGGGTGGGTTGTGACGTGCGCTGGCAGTTCGACGGCGTCACGGCCTCGCACCTCGGTTACCCCGGCTTCAAGGCCCGTCGTCACGTCATGAAGGTCCCCAATGGCTTCGTGATCATCGATCGCCTGACCGGGCTCCTCAAACAAGGCGGCCGCTGCACCCTGCGCTGGCACGGCCGCACCCGCGAGGGGCTTGAGCAGCTCACCGTCGCCTGTTCCGCTCCCTCGACCGAAGACTATGTCACCGCGCTACCGGACGGCGGGGAAGGGTGGCACGCTTCGCATTACGGCTCCAAGGAGCCATCCTGGTGCCGACGCATCACCGCCACCGGTAATGACGTCACCTTCGTCACCGCTCTCGGTTGCTCCCTGCGCCTCGAAGCCAAGAGCTTTTTCGCCGCCGGAGAAGAATATCCTTTAGAGTAGAGACGGGCGGTGAAGACGCCGTACAGTGCAAAAGTGCAAATCGGCCTACGGCCTGTGCAAATGTTAGGTGTTGGCGGTTAGCGGTTGGCGGTTGGGAGCACATCCAAAGCAAGGGTTTCGTTTCGGGTGACGGAATCTGCATTCCCCAACCGCTAACCGCCAACCGCTATTACCTATCGTGGGTAGGGTCGGGACCGCGTCACGACATTGCGGCATTATATCCGTTCGCCGAATGGTGAACGCTAGGTAGGGGCACGACTACGTCGTGCACTCCGATGCAGAGGGCGCGACGTAGTCTCGCCCCTACCATTGGCCACCATCCGGCGGCC
>RFRI01000313.1 GCA_009924535.1 Verrucomicrobiota bacterium | reverse complement strand
CTCTACCTTATCGACCTCCACGCCTTCGCCATAGAGGTAACTATTCCCCATCATGAAGAGCGCCTTGGCGTTTCCTTGCAGGGCGGATTTTCGATACCACTTTAGGGCTTCAACAGGATCCCTCGCCACACCTTTGCCGTCGCGGTAGCTTTCCCCCAGATTGAATTGGGCCACCGGATCGCCTTCCGCGGCGTCTTTGAGATAGGCCGCTACGTTCTGTACCGCCGCCTTGCCTAGCCAGATGTCGGCTTGAACCTGATCTTTCGGCATGCCGATGCCGATTAGGTAACACGATCCCAATTCATGCTGGCCATTGGCGTCGCCCTTCTCGGCGGCCTTGCGGAACAGAGAGATGGCTTCGGTCTGATCAACCGTGACGCCCCAGCCGGAGCGGTAGCAAGTCCCGAGATTGTATTGGGCGTTGGCATTTCCTTGGTCGGCGGCCTTGCGGAACCACCCGGCTGCGATGGCAGAGTTCCTCTTCACGCCCTTCCCATTCAAGTAACTGAGACCCAACTTGTTCTGGACCGACGCATCCGCCTGGTCAGCGGTCGCCAGGAAGGCCTGGAACTCCGCCGTTTCCTTGGCCGGCTTGAGGGCTCTCTCGAGCTCTTCCGCCGCGCGGGTATTCCCCTGGGCAACGGATTTACGTAGCCATTTTTCAGCTTCGAAATCGTCTTTCAAGACGACCTCGTTGCGCTGGTAATAAGTGGCGAGCTGAGACTGAGCGTTACTGTCACCTTGCTCCGCGCGGGCTCTCACGGATTCAAATTGTGCGACGTTTTGGGTGTTTCGTATGCCGCCGAGATAACCTGTGGGGAGGATACGACCACGCGGCCCGCCGAAGGGGGAAGTGGGAATCTCCTTTGAGCGTCGCTGGCCTAGGAGACGTTCCTCCGGGGTCATTTTTTCGCTTACGGAAGCCAGTAGTTTATCGGCATCTGCACTCTTGGTCTCTGAGGCAAGGCTGAGGTAGGCGTATGCCTCGAGCGGGTCCTTAGGTAAGCCCGCTCCGCTCAGGTAGGCCCGGGCGAGCCAGAGCTGGGCATCCCGATTTCCTTGCATGGCCGACAGCCGGAACCATTTGGCGGCTTCCGCGGCGTCCTTGGTCACGCCTTGCCCGACTTGATAGCAATAACCCATGCTGAATCTTGCCCCCGCATGCCCGATCTCGGCCGCCCGGCGCCACCATCGGGCAGCTTCGACCACGTCCACGGCGACGCCTTGGCCTTTTTCGTACATGAATCCCAGCCGATATTTTGCCACGATATCCCACTGATCGGGGTCGCCATCGCTGGCAGCGGCCTTGAGCCACCACTTCACGGCTTCGACGTCATCTTTCGCGACGCCACTTCCGCCCTTGTAGTAATGTGCCCCCATTTGGTATTGAGCGCTGGCGTGCCCTGCTTCGGCGGACTTACGTTCTAAATTATCCCTCTGTTCGGAAGCCTTGCGAAACCAAGTGGCGGCTTCGACCTCATCCTTCGCTACGCCGACCCCATTTTTATAACATAACCCCATTTTGCTCATGGCGGTAACCTCTCCTTGCTCGGCGGCTTGACGATACCATTTCACGGCTTCGATCTCATCTTTCGGGACACCGAGGCCTTTTTCGTAGCAAGAGCCGATGCTAGACTTGGCTGGGGCGTACCCTTGGTCAGCCGCTTTGCGATACCACTTCAAGGCCTCGTTCGGGTCAGCGGGGACGCCTTTGCCTTCCGCGTAGCAATAACCCAGCGCTCTTTGAAAACGGGGATCTCCCGCTTCGGCTTTTCCTTTGTAGTAATTAAAGTCCCCCTTCGCCGCGGGGCTCAACTCGGCCAAGGCCGTCATCGGTAGCAGCGCCAGCAGCCCCACGGTTGCGACAATCAACCAAAAGCCTGGGGTACGCGGTTTCATAGTACATAACTATAACACGGTTCCCCTGACAGCGAGCATCGTTAATCCTGATGCGGGCTATCGGGGGTGTTGTCTCGAGGTAGGGTTGAACGGCCCGCTCAACCTAGGCTGACCGAGCCGGTCAGCCCTTCCTGACCCAACTAGGACAGCACGTGGTTCTGTCCCTACCCTCGATGCAGCTATGTCGTGACGCGGTCCCGACCCTACCCATTAAAGGTATTGGCGGTTGGGAACTCAGGCGGCGTGCGGTGCATCAATCTATTCAGTCCTCAATTCAGCCCTCAACGCAGTCCTCAACTCAGTCATCCACTCAAATCCGGATAAACACTTTCCGCTTCCACAGCCACCAGCAGAAGGTCCAGAGGACGCCGAGGACGAGGAGGCTTTGGGCGAAGGCGCCAGTGGTGCCTTCGAAGAGGCCGTTGCCGAGCCAGGTCCGTCCGATGGCGATGATCCAGCCT
>RFRI01000312.1 GCA_009924535.1 Verrucomicrobiota bacterium | reverse complement strand
TGGACCGATGAGCGCAGCGACCTGCTCCGCATCCTGGTCTCCGAGGAAGGCAGTTTCCTCCGCTGGCTGCAGCGACTCTGAGGTTTTCGGTCCGGGCTCGTTCGTCTTATTGCCTTTTGCCGGGCGCAGGACTACCCCTTACCCACCCATGAACCTCAGCCGGCTCATCCTTTCCCTGCTCTGCGGAGCCTTGGCGCTGTCCGCCGCCGAAGCGTCGAAGAAGACGGCCAAATATCAGCCGCAACCTTGGGGCCCTTGGGTCGAGGCCGACTTCCCATTCTTCTCGTCCATCCTTGACGCGCGTCGCGACGGACTCGGCAAAAACAACCTCACCCCGCGCGGACTGATCATCAAGCTCCCCAACGACTGCTGGGCGTGCTTCGACACCGACCTGCTCCGCGTCTCCGCCGTCTGGCGCGGCAAAGGGGTGAGCGACAAAGCCCTCGCCCCGGGCTCCTACCTCGACCCCAGCCGCAAGACGCTCGGCGGCCAGTTCCCAGCGCCCCAACCGGAAGGCAAACTCTGGCTCGGACACGCGATCATCCCGGGCTGGCAGCTCGGCGCCAAGGTCGACCAGGTCGACCCTCGCTCTCCCGCTCCTTCGCCCGCGGAAGTCGGCCGCGGCCCCATCCCGACCTCGCTGGGCCGATTCCAGTCGGTCGAACTTGTCGGTAAGGACGTCGTGCTGACCTATCGCGTCGCCGATGCCACGATCCGCGAACTCTGGAAGACCTCCGAGCACGAAGGCCAGGTCGTGATCGAGCGCCACCTCTCCCTCTCCGCCCACGCGAAGGACCTGCTCCTCGTCGTCGGCGCCCGCCACCAAGGCCCGTCCCAGGAACTCGAGACCGGCGTGACGGTCAGCGGACCCGCCGAACTTGCTCCGGACGATGACTTCTTCGCGGTGAAGGTTCCCGCCAACGCCGCTGCGGCCGCGCTCTGCGTCGCGCTCTGCGACGAACACCCCGCCCCGAGCATCGCCGCGGTCGCCATCCCCACAGGGCCGACGACCCGACGCTGGAAATCTTCGGTCACCACCAAGGTCGCCCTCAGTTCCAGCAAGGACACCTACGTCATCGACCACGTCGCCCTACCCGTCGACAACCCGTGGAAGCGCGCCGTCCGCACGGGCGACATCCAATTCCTCAAGGACGGCACGGCGGTCGTCGTCACCCTCGACGGCGATGTCTGGCTCGCCCGTGGCCTCAAGGAAGGCTCCACCAAGGTGACCTGGCGCCGCTTCGCTTCCGGCCTGCACGAGCCGATGACCTGCGCCATCCGTGACGAGCAGATCTTCGTCTTCGACCGCAACGGCATCTGGCGGCTCCTCGACACGAACGGCGACGGCGAAGCCGACGTCCATGAGCTCTTCTCGAACGCCTTTGCCCAAACGGCCGACATGCGCGAATTCCCGAGCACGATCCGCCTCGCCCCGAAAGGCGAGTTCGTCATCGGCAAGGGCGGCCAGGAAGCGACGACCATCGGCAAGCACAACGGCAGCATCCTCCGGATCTCCGCCGACGGCCAGACCTCGACCCTGCTCGGCCACGGTTTCCGTCAGCCCAACCTCTCCGTCAACCCGCGGACCGGACTGGTGGTCGCCAGCGACCAACAGGGCCAGTACGTCCCGAGCACTCCTCTCCACATCGTCAAGGACGACCAGTTCTACGGCTTCCTCAGCGACAAGCTGCCCAAGGAGCAATACCCCGCCCCGATCGCCGACCCGCTGACCTGGATCCCGCACGCGGTCAACGCCTCCGCCCTCTCGCAGGTCTGGCTCTTCGACGCCAAGATGGGCCCGCTCAACGATGAGATGGTGCAGATCTGCTTCAACAAGCCCGACCTCCTGCGCGTGCTCTGGAATCATCGCGGCTCCCGCCCGCAGGCCAGCGTCGTCAGCATCGCGAGCGACTTCGCCACACCGCCCCTCAACGGCTCCGTGAACCCTGCCGACGGCCAGCTCTATATCGCCGGCTTCCAGATCGCCGGCTGGGGCAACACGCTCACGACGCTGACCGGCATCGAACGTGTCCGCCATACCGGCGCGCCGTTGCTGATCCCGCGCGAGATCGTCCCGACCGATCGCGGCGTCCTGCTCCGCTTCGAAGTCCCCCTCGACCCCGCCAAGGCGACCGATCCTGACAACTACTCCTTCGCGACCTGGCACTACAAACGGGCCTACACCTACGGCTCGGCCCAATACAAGGCCGACGGCAAGACCGGCAACGACTGGCTCACGGCCAGCAGCGCCGTCCTGAGCCTCGACGGCAAGAGCGTCTTCGTCGGCGTACCCGGCCTCAAGCCCGTGGAACAGCTCCGCATCGGCTGGGCCCTGAGCTCCGCTGACGGCAAGGAGATGCGCCAGAACG
>RFRI01000311.1 GCA_009924535.1 Verrucomicrobiota bacterium | reverse complement strand
GACGTTGTTCCGGATGACCGTGCCTTCGCCCGCTCCGCCGTCGAGCCACAGGCCCCACTGGACGTAGTTGTCGCGGACAAGGTTGCCCTCGATGAGGGAATGGCTCGGGTGGTGGAGCTTGATGCCGGCGCTTTCCCAGCGCTTCTTGCCGTTGAAGAGCAGGCGGTTGTTCCGTTCGACCACGTTGCCGCGAATCGTGAGGGACGGGGCGTTGTAGCTGGCCGTGCCGGCCGCCCCATTGTCGCTGATGAGGTTTCCTTCAATCAGGTGGCCGCGGGCGCCGGTGGCCCGACCGTTGTCACCTTTCTCAAGGTCGGCTGACTCCGCGCCTTCATTGCCGAGGTCGAGGCCGATGCCGTTGGCAAAGCGGATGATGTTATCGCGGATGATCCAGTGCTTTCCGGAACGCGTGCCGACCATCCCTGCTTGTTGCCATTCCGGGTGGTCCTTTTCCCAGAAGTTCGTCGGGTATTGGTTGCCGCAACGTTCGAAGACGAAGCCCTCGATGACGATATGTGACAGCTGGCGACTGTGAGGCGCGAAGAGCCTTCGCTTCGTGGTCAGCTCGACCTTGTGGGCCGCCGGCTGGTCGTCGGCGAAGCGGAGCGTCAGTTCGCCGTCGGCGTATCGCCATGACTTCACCAGTGCCTTGTGCTTAGCCTCGTCGGGTTCCTGGACGTAGCACTCGTCATCGACAAAGACCTGGCCGAGATTGAACGAGAGCTTCGGATCGCTGAGCGGATACTTGCGTTCGGCCTCGGGTTTGCCTTCACGGCCATAAGGCGTGGACGAAGAAGCGATGCGGAACGGATTGGCGCCGTCGCGGTGGGCCGAATCCGTGAACATCGCTTCGTCGACCCTGCCAGAATAGAGACCGGTCGAGACCTTGCGCCATTCCGGCGTCCAAGGATCGGACCCCCGGACGATCGCGGCGTGTTTCACGGACGAGCGGAAAGTGATCGGGGCGCCTTCCTTGCCACCGCGGGGCGGAGCGATGCGCTCGCGGTAGAGTCCCGGGGCGACGAGCACCGTATCTCCCGGCTGCGCGAGGTCGGCTGCGCGTTGGATCGTGCGCAACGGCTTAGCCTCGCTGCCCGCCGCCTGGTCGTCGCCCTGAGGGTCGACGTGCAAGGTGGTCGCCGCGACGGAGAGGCAACTGGCGAAGAGCAGCAGGGCAGGGCGGAAGAGCATGGCTGAAGGTGAGCGCAGGTTGGGGTAGGGTCGGGACCGCGTCACGACATAGTTTGCTTGGGTGAGGTAGGGACAGCACCATGTGCTGTCCTTGCGATTCTGGCTCGGGTAGGGCGGACCATCCTTGGTCGGCCGCGTGGTCGAGCAAGGATGCTCGACCCTACCTTAGTTCACCATGCCAGCAGTCCCCCATTGTATTCCCCCATCACTTCCGACTTGCGGCCGGTATCCGCTCATCCATTTTCAATCTCAGGTGTGTAGGCGGCTAAGACCCGCCGAGATTCCTATCAGGGGGCGCGTAAGCGCCCCCTTTCCCTTTCAGACGGAAACTCAGTCCTCTTTCGTCGAACATTCGATCACATCTTTCGATGAGCCAGCGGGAATTGTCCCTGCTGAAGAAGCCAGCTGGTTCGACTGTCTGTTTCGTGAGATAAGCCAGCATGTCGCAAGCTTGGAGAAAGTCGCTCGCCCTCGAGTCGCGTCCGAAAGGCTGATCGAGGAGGACGGATTCCATGTCCAAGTCCTTCTTGACCGTATGTAGCCACCCGCTTCCTGGCGCGGTTCGGTGGTCGTCACAGATGACGATGATACCCGGCGAGGAGCATCGGCCGTGCTCGGTGGAGATCGCCACTGACTTTGCCGCACTGAGCATGTCATGCCATGCGACCGTCAGCACGTCGCCTTCGAAGCTCCGTTTGTCGACGATGATTCGAATGGCGAATAGCGAGCCTTGCCGTCGAATCATCTCTACCTGATGTAGCGCCGCCTTGATGCGTGCGGTGCGGTCTAGTCCGAAGCGGGAGGGGCTTCTCCCGAGAAGTTCGCTCGCATGGATTTCCGCTTCGATTGGCAGGCCGAAATTCGCGCGTAGTCTTTGGCGCATATCCCTGAAGGCGGCCTGAGCTTCATGCCAATCCGCGTGGTGCACCAGTAGCCCGCAGAGCACGAACGTATGGTTCTCCGGGTTATGGCGGCCGGTATCGCCGCTTTCATCGACGTAGAGCAGATGCATTCCCCCGATTGACCGAACCCATGCTGGCTTATCAAAGCAGGGAATCTGGACGGTTTAATAAGGGGTTTCCCCGCTGTCAGCCTGCCCGCTTGTGCGGACCTTGGCCTTGGCTTGACCATCGCCCGCCGCTCCCCATTACTGACCTTCCTTCGAATTAACGAAGGACC
>RFRI01000032.1 GCA_009924535.1 Verrucomicrobiota bacterium | reverse complement strand
TTGGACCCGCCCCAACGGCCTGCGCATCATCCGCCGCCGCGTCCCGATCGGCCTCGTCGCCATCATCTTCGAATCGCGCCCGAACGTCACCGTCGACGCCGCCGCCCTCTGCCTGAAGTCCGGCAACGGTTGCGTGCTCCGCGGTGGCAGCGAGGCGATCCACACGAACATCGCGCTGTCGAAGTCCTTCGCGACGGGCCTGCGCGCCGCCGGCCTGCCCGCCGAAGCCGTCACGCTCCTGCCCTTCACCGACCGCGAGGCGGTGCCCGCGCTCGGCTCGCTCCGCGGCATCGTCGACATCATCGTGCCCCGCGGCGGCCCCGGCCTCATCGAGGCGGTGGTCAACTCCGCCAAGGTCCCCGTCATCAAGCATGATGCCGGCATCTGCCACGTCTACGTCCACGCCCAGGCCGACCTCGCGATGGCCGAACAGATCGTGCTCAACGCGAAGTGCCAGCGCCCCAGCGCGTGCAACGCCCTCGAGACGTTGCTCGTCGACGCCGCGGTCGCCGCCAAGTTCCTCCCCAAGATGGCCGCGGCGCTCGCCGCGAAGCAGACTGAGGTTAGGGCCTGCCCGCGGTCGATCTCGCTGATGCCGGGCGCCAAGGCCGCGACGGAACAGGATTTCCGCACCGAACACCTCGGCCTCATCCTCAACGTGAAGGTCGTCGCCGGCCTCGCCGAGGCGGTCGCCCACGTCGAGGACTATGGCTCGCACCACTCCGACGCCATCATCACGGCCGACGAGTCCGCCGCCCGTGCTTTCCTCGCCCAGATCGACAGCGCCTGCGTCTATTGGAACGCCAGCACCCGCTTCACGGACGGGGGCGAGTTCGGTTTCGGGGCCGAAGTCGGCATCTCCACGGACCGCCTGCACGCCCGCGGACCCATGGGGATTCGCGAATTGACCACCTGGAAGTTCGAAATCGTCGGCCAAGGTCAGGTTCGGGGCTAATTTGGGTCGGTTTTCCGTTTGACAGACCCCCACCCGGAAACCTTTGTTACCCTTCCTTTTGGCTACCGGGGTGGTAGCTCAGTTGGTTAGAGCGCCGCACTGTCACTGCGGAGGTCGCGAGTTCGAGTCTCGTCCATCCCGCCAGCATGAGCAAAAAAGTCCTGATCATCGGCGCCGGCGGCGTCGGCAACGTGGTCGCCCACAAGTGCGCCATGGCGACCGAGTCCTTCTCGGAAGTCATGCTGGCCTCCCGCAACGAGAACAAGTGCAAGGCCATCGCCGCCGACGTCAAGGCCGCCACGGGCCGCACCATCCGTACCGCCGCCGTCGACGCGGACGACGTCAAGGCCACGGTCGCCCTGATCAAGTCCTTCGGCGCCGAGCTGCTCATCAACGTCGCCCTGCCCTACCAGGACCTCAACCTGATGGACGCCTGCCTTCACGCCGGCATCCACTACGTCGACACCGCCAACTACGAGCCGCCCCACCTCGCGAAGTTCGAATACTCCTGGCAGTGGGCCTACCGCGAGCGTTTCGAGAAGGCCGGCCTCACCGCCCTCCTCGGTTCGGGCTTCGATCCGGGTGTGACCAACGTCTTCTGCGCCTACGCCCAGAAGCACCTCTTCGACACGATCGAGACGATCGATATCATGGACGCCAACGCCGGCGACCACGGCTACAAGTTCGCCACGAACTTCAACCCGGAGATCAATATCCGCGAGATCACCCAGCGCGGCCGCTTCTGGGAAAAGGGCGAATGGAAGGAGACCGACCCGCTCTCCGTCAAGTGGGTGTACGACTACCCGGTCGTCGGCCCGAAGGACAGCTACCTGCTCTACCACGAGGAACTCGAATCCCTCGCCATCAATATCAAGGGCCTGAAGCGCATCCGCTTCTTCATGACCTTCTCCGAGAACTACCTCACGCACCTCCGCGTGCTCGAGAACGTCGGCCTGACCCGCATCGACCCGATCGACTTCCAGGGCCACCAGATCGTCCCGATCCAATTCCTGAAGGCGCTCCTCCCCGACCCGGCCTCGCTCGGCCCCCGCACCAAGGGCAAGACCTGCATCGGCTGTGAAATCACCGGCATGAAGGACGGCAAGCCCCGCAAGGTCTTCATCTACAACGTCTGCGACCACCAGGAATGCTTCGCCGAAGTGAAGTCCCAGGCGATCAGCTACACGACCGGCGTCCCGGCCGCGATCGGCGGGGCGATGCTCGCCGGCGGCCACTGGCTCAAGCCAGGCGTCTGGAACATGGAAGAGATGAATCCCGATCCGTTCATGGACGAGCTCAACAAGCGTGGCCTCCCTTGGCACGTGAAGGAACTCCCGGTCGCCTGAACGACCGACGACCAAGCCCGCCGCAAGGCGGGCTTTTCGTTTGCACCGCCCCCCGACGCTCCCAATTTCAACCCTGTGTCCGACGCCCTCACCGAAGCTTTCCGGAAGGTCGACCTGAGCCAGGTCCCTAGCCCATGCCACGTCCTCCATCGCGGCCTGCTGGAGCAGAACCTCCGCATCCTGCGCTCCGTGATGGACCGCTCAGGAGCCAAGATCCTCCTCGCGCTCAAGGGCTTCGCCCAGTTCAGCGAGGCGAAGCTGATCTCGAAGTATCTCGTCGGCACCACGGCCAGCGGCATCAACGAGGCGCTCCTCGGCCGCGAGGAATTCGGCGGCGAAGTCCACGCCTACTCGCCGGCCTTCAAGGACGAGGAGTTCGCCCACCTGCTGCGCGTCGCCGACCACATCTCCTTCAATTCGGTCGCGCAGTGGCAGCGCCATAAGGCCGCGGCCCTCGCCTCCGGCCGCAAGCTCTCCTTCGGACTCCGCGTCAACCCGGAGCACGCCGAGGTCGACGTCGAGCTCTACAATCCCTGCGCCGCCGGCTCCCGCCTCGGCACGCTCCGCTCCGAGATCAAGTCGGCCGCCGACCTCGAGGGCCTCGAGGGCCTCCATTTCCATACGATGTGCCAGCAGGGCTCCGACGTCCTCGAGCGCACGGTCGCGGCCTTCGAGGCGAAGTTCGGCGAGTTCATCCCGCAGCTGAAATGGGTCAATTTCGGCGGCGGCCACCACATCACCCGCGAGGGGTACGACCTCGAGCGCCTCATCCGCGTGATCACGGCCTTCCGCCAGCGCTGGGGCCAGCACATCCAGGTCTACCTCGAGCCCGGTGAAGCCATCGGCATCGGCACCGGCGTCCTCGTGGGCACCGTCCTTGACCTGGTCCATAACGGGGTCGACATCGCCATCATCGATATTTCGGCGACTAACCACATGCCGGACACCCTCGAGATGCCCTACCGGGCCGACATCTTGGACGCCGACCTGCCGGGGAAGCTGCCCCACACCTACCGCCTGGGTAGCGTGACCTGCCTGGCTGGCGACGTCATCGGCGACTACTCCTTCCCGGCTCCGCTCAAGATCGGCCAGCGCCTCGTCTTCATGGACATGTCGCATTACACGTTCGTGAAGAACACGACCTTCAACGGCGTGCCCCTCCCGGCGATCGCCAGCTTCGACCCTGCCTCCGGGCAGACGCAAGTCGTGCGCCGCTTCGGCTACGCGGACTATAAGAACCGTCTCTCTTAATCGCGGGGGCTAGGTTCTTGACCCGCAGGTCGGGCGGGATAACACTTCGGGTAACCACTCATTCATGAAGACCCGCGAAATCATTCTCATCCTCATCGCTGCCGCCTTCGGTGGCGTGGCCATCGTCACCTGGAGCGGCGAGGAAGCCGCCAACGAGCGCGCCGCCAAGATCAGCAAGGAAGCCAACGAAGCCCGCCTCAAGAGCGCCAAGGAAATCAAAGAGCTGACCGAAAAGTCCCTCAAGGAAGCCGCTACTGCGAAGAAGGCCTTCGAAGAATCCAACAAGCAGGCCGCCGCCCTCCTCGCCCAGACCAAGGAAGACGCCGATAAGGTCGTCAAACAGGCCGTCGAAGTCCTCGCCAAGACCAAGGAAGACGCCGCCAAGGCCGCCGTGAAGGCCGCTGAGCTCGAGAAGGCCAAGGCCGCCGCCGACGCTCGTGTCAACGAACTCACCGCCGAACTCGCCCGCCTCCGTGACGGCTCCGAACTGAAGGAAGCAATCGCCAAACAGAAGAAGGCCGAAGCCGACCTCGAAGCCGCTTCCACGGCCCTTCGCGAAGCAAATGCCGCCGCCGCCAAGGCCGCCGCCCGCCTCACCGAAGTCGAAGAAGAGAACCGTCGCCTCCGCGAGCAGGCCAAGGGCACCGACAACGTGTCGCCCAACTATCGCGCGCTCTGAGTTCCGCCGGAACCCGCCGATCAGCCCGACCTTCCGGTCGGGTTTTTTTGCGCCTAGGTGAATAGGCGCCCCAGCCTCACCAGCAGCCGCGGTCTCGCCTTCGCGCGGAGCTCATGCTCCCATAGCCGGACGACCTGCCAGCCGGAGCGCCGAAGATTCCGCGTGTCACGACGGTCGCGCTCGAGGTTGCGCCGGAACTTCGCCCTCCAGAAGGCGGCGTTGCCCTTGGGCCTCGTGCCGTGGCGCGGACAGCCGTGCCAGAAGCACCCGTCGACGAAGATCACGAGCCGCCGCGCGCGGAAGAGGAAGTCGGGCCTGACCCGAAACGACTCGCCCTGGCCGTCGCGACCACGGACGGTCTGCTGACGACGCCAGCCGGACCAGCCCTGGGCCCGCAGCACGGCCGCCAGGGCGCCCTCGGTGGTGGCATTGCCCCGTCCGCGTACCTTGGCCATCAAGGCGCTGCGCTGAGCGCGGGTATAGATGTCCGCCATGTCCTATCCTGGATATGAAACAGCCCGGACCGCAAGGCCCGGGCTGTCGGCGTCTCCGCCAAAGAAAGAGGGCCGGCATCCCTGCCGGCCCTCGTGCTATGAAGCTGACCGTTACGCCTTAGAAGGCGACCTGAGCCTGGAGGCGCAGGGTGTCAACCGTGGCGCTGATCTGGCTGGCGCCAGTAGCGAGGGTCGAGGCGACACCGTTGCTCTGGACGATGACGTCCTTGAACTTGGCGCGTTCGAAGCCGAACTGGATCTTGGCGTTGTAACCGTTCACCTGCTGGCCGAGGGCCTCGAGGTTGAAGTAGTAGTTCACGCCGAGGTAGATCGCGTCGGACTTGTTGTAGAGCGAGCCGGTTCCGGTCGCGGCGGTAGCGGCGGCAGCGAAGCCACGCTCACCGTCCGAGATCTTCTGGCCGCGCATGTCGGTGTCCAGGTTGGTGTAGCGAGCGACGCCTTCCCAGTTGTCGTTGATCTTGTAGACGACCATGGCGGTGTAGCCGGTCGGGCTGTGGTCGAAGTCGTCGGTGTTCACCGCAGCATCCTTCGAGGAGGTCACCTTGGTGCTCATGTATTCAGCCTGGAAGGTCCAGTTGAAGTACTTGGCCATCAGGAAGGGGTTGTAACCTTCGATGGTGGCCAGGGTGTTAACCGGAGCGGTGGTGGCGGCGAGGTAGCGGGAAGAACCCCAGTTCACACCGACGGCGTAGGCTTCGTTGTCGGAGACCTTGTTGTTCCAGACGACGTTGGCGTAGTAGGCGAGGTCGTTGGTGGTGGTTCCTTCGATGAAGCGACCCTGAGCGGCATTCACGATCGAGGCGCCGTATTCGAAACCCTGGGGATTCGCGACGCTGTTGTAGTGGAGACCGGTGTGGTGAGCGCCAAAACCGAGGCGACGACCGTCGGAGCGGTTGGCGGCGCCGTTTTCGCCTTCGTTCCAGTAGCGGTTGGTGATACCACGCTCGACGGTGGAGAGCTTGCCGGAGGAAGCCTTGAAGAGCGAGGAGACGGTGCTTTCTTCGTAGCCCCAGGTCACCTTGCGGTAGCCGAGGTCGAAGGTGCCGATTTCGCTGGAGTGGGAAACCATGGCGCGGTCGAGCCAGGAGGCGGCGCTGGAGGAGGTGTTACCCGAGGTGTCGAGGACGAGGTTTCCCGAGATGCCGTTGCCGACGTCAGCGAGGAGCTCGAGGTAGAGGCGGCGCATCAGGAAGCCGTTCTGGATCGGGGCGGTGGCGTTGACACCGGTAGCGGTCGACTGGGAGTAGTCGAAGCTCTGGTACTGAGCCTGGAAGTATCCGCCGATGGTGAGGCGCTTGGTAGCGTCTTCCTTGACGAACACCTTGTTCACGCCGGAAGCGGAACGAGCCTTGGCGGCTTCGTCCAGGGTCTTGGCGCGCTCTTCGGCGGTGATGAGGCCCTTCTTCACAAGAAGATCGAGCGTGGCTTTGTCTTGGGCGAAAGCCGAGACCGACGTAATGGCGGCAGCGGCGATCAGCATGGACTTGAGGGTGCTATTCATAGGTTGTGGTGCGGTTATGCGAGCGGACTATCTCATCCTATTGTTACAGGATGAAGGCGGTACGGTGAAGAAAGTGCCTTAAAGCCCCCATCCCTAGACAGCTTCTCCCGTCAGAAAAGCTCCCTAAGACCCTCAAAAACGTCCGAAAAGCGAGGAATCCATGATAACTCCGCCTTAATCAAGCCCGTTGCCACAATCCGGTTAGGCTGGGTCCGGCCACCTTTCGCCATGCGCGGACCCGCCGGAGCCGAAGAATCGAACACGGGGGGCTCCACGCCAAGTCGCTTCGCGATCCAATTCGCGAGCGCTTTTTTCGTCATCGGATTCCCATCACTGACATTATAGGCACGCGGACCGACCGGCCCTCCGACGATCGCCGCGAGGATCGCGGAGGCCGCGTCATCACGATGCAGATAGTTGATGAAGTGATCCACGCGCCCACCGATGACGTTGTCGCCGCGACGCAACTGATCGACGAGATGATGACGAGCCGGACCATAGAGTCCGCCGAAGCGCAGCACGCGTGCCTTGGCGAAACCGGAAGCCAGCACGGCCCGCTCGCCGCCAAGGATCGCGTCCGCGGTCGGCGCGCCACCGACCGGCGAACTTTCGTCCACGACGCCGCCGTCATCCTGCCGATACACGCCGGTGGAGCTGGTGAAGACGAAGGATCGCGCACCGACGGCGTGCGCCCAGGCCAGCGCGCGCTTCACGCCGACATCGTAAGCCAAGGCATACGCCTCAGGCCCACCGCCGCCGGTGCTGGCTGCATAGACGACGGCATCGAAGCGGGCTGGCAGCAACGACCAATCACCCGCCTGGATATCGAAGGCTTCGGCGGCGATGCCTTCGGTTCGCAACTTGTCGCGGGATGATTCCGAGCGGACGACGCCGAGGACGTCGTGTCCGGCCGCACGGGCCTGCCGCGCGAACTCCGCGCCGACGTAGCCGCAGCCGAGCACGGCGATCTTCAGGGAGGTGCTCACTTAGGCAGAAAGGTGGCGACCCACTCGGCCGGCGTGGAGCCGGACTGCGCGGAGAGCATCCGCAGGAGTTCGCCGGCATCGGCGACGGCCTGCGCCCGAGGGCCCGGAGTCTCGACGCACTCGCGCAGGCGGGCGGCCAACGGAGCAGGCTCGCAGGCTCCTTGGAGATATTCAGGCCAAGCCTGTCGCTTCAGGAGGATGTTCGCGATGCCGAGATTGTCGACGCGGCCGGCAATCAGGCGGCGGCCGACGACCCAAGTGAGAGGATTGGCCCGGTACACGACGGCCCCGGGGATGCCCGCGAGCGCGACGGTCAGGGACATGGTGCCAGAACTGACGAGCGCGGCGCAACCGGTGGCCGGGCCTTCCGAGACGGGGCGCAGGTCGATGCCCTTGGCCTGGTCGCCATATTCGGCCAGCAGACGGTAAAGTTCCGCATGCACTTCGCCGCCGGTATGCAGCACGAGCGCGCGACGCTTGGGATGGTCCTTTCGGAAGAGCGCGAACGCCTCGACCAGCGCGGGGAAGATCTTGCGGACGGGCTTGGGACGGCTGCCCGGCAGCAGCAGCACCGGGCCATCAGGGTCATGCTTAAGTCCATGCTGATGGTCGGGCTCCGCGAACGGATGACCGACGAAACGGGCGTCCAGCTTAGTGTCGGCGTACACCGCCGGCTCGAACGGGAAGATCGTGCCCACGCTGTCGAGGTCGCGCGCCATGGTGAAACGACGCTTCGGTTTCCAGGCCCAGAGCTGCGGGCTGACGTATTGGATGACGGCGGTCTCGCCGAAGCCGGCGCGCGACAGGCCGGCCTTGCGCAGTTCGTTCGCGAGGCGAAGGTTGAGCCCGGGGTAATCGACAAGGACGACGACCTTGGGCTTCCATTGCGTGGTCCAGCTGACCATGCGCGCGAAGAGCCGGCGATAGAAGGGATAGGCGGCGAGGACCTCGACGATGCCCACGGCCGAGAAGCCGGTCATGTCCATCAGCAGCTGGGCGCCCGCGGCACGGAGCTGCGGTCCGCCGAACGCCGCGATGCGCAGACCCGGACGGGCCTTGAGCAGCTCCGCGACGACCTTGGCGGCATGCTGGTCGCCCGAGTGCTCGCCGGCCACCACGAGGATATCGACCTCGCCCGCGCGGGGTCGGTCGAAGTTCGCCGGAATGGTCGGGAACGCGCTCATTTGCGCGCCATGCCGGCGCGGATCTGTTCGGTGATCTTGATGGCGACTTCCAAGGCGGTGCGCCCGAGCTCGCCGCTGACCTTCGGGCTCTTGCGGTCGCGGACGCAGGCGGTGAACGAAGCCAGCTCGATGGCGAGAGGCTCGCCCTTCTCGATCGGGATCTCTTCCTTGGCGAAGCCGCCCTCGGCGGTCGGGTCGACGCGCACGGTGTGGCCCTTCTGGCCCATGAAGTCGATGGAGAGGTAGCCGCCGGTCTGGAAGACGCGGATCTCGCGGTTCTTCTTCAGCGAGACGCGGCTGGCGCTGAGATTGGCGACGCAGCCGTTCTTGAAGGCGATGCGGGCGTTGGCGATGTCCTCGGTCTTGGTCACGACCGACACGCCGACGGCGTCGATGCGTTCGACAGGGGAATTGGCAAGCTGCAGGACGATGCCGATGTCATGGATCATCAGGTCCAGCACGACGCCGACCTCCGTGCCGCGCGGGGTGAAAGGCGCCAGGCGCTCGGCGGTGATGTAACGGGCGTCGGTCACGGCCTTCTCCAGGTACGACATCACGGGGTTATAATGTTCGATATGTCCGACCTGGACGATGCGGTCGGCCTTGGCGGCGGCGTCCAGGATCTGGGCGGCCTCCTCGAGGGTGACGCAGATGGGCTTCTCGATCAGGAGATGGACGCCCTTGGCGAGGAGGGGCAACGCGACGGCGGCGTGATGGTTGGTCGGGACGACGACGCTGACGGCGTCGCAACCGGCGGCCATCTCGTCGAGCGTGGCGAAGCGATGGCAGCCGTGCTTGGCGCAGATCTCGGCCGCCCGGGCGTCGTTCGGTTCGAAGATGCCGGCGAGTTCGGCGCCGGGCAGGGTCGAATAGATGCGGGCGTGGTGCTGGCCGAGCGAACCCGTGCCGGCCACCCCGCAGCGGATGCGCGTAGCGGTCATGGCCCCCAGACTCCCTCGGGCGACGGATCCCTTCAATCCGAAAACCCGCCGGCCTTGACCTCGAAGGCGAGGGCATCCTTCGCCCGCTTGACGTGGACGAGGCTGCCTTCGGGGATTTCGCCGCCCAGCATGGCCTTGGCGAGCGAGGTCTCGACTTCGCGTTGCAGGTAGCGACGCAGAGGGCGTGCTCCGTAGACGGGGTCGAAGCCCTTCTCGGCGATCAGGGCCAGGGCGGTCTTATCGAAATCGAGACGGATGCGCTTGATGGCGAGACGTTGGTTGAGGCCGCGGAGCATGATGCCCGCGATCGCGGCGACCTGCTCCTGACCCAGCGGATTGAAGAGCGCGATGTCGTCGATCCGGTTCAGGAACTCCGGACGGAAGTGGGCGCGCAGGTCAGCCATGACGGCTTCGCGGACGCTGTCGGTGAGGCCGAAGCCGGCGTGCTCGGCGATGTGCCGGCTGCCGATGTTCGAGGTCATGATGAAGATCGCGTTGCGGCAGTCCACGGTGCGGCCCTGCGAATCGGTCAGGCGACCGTCGTCCAGGACCTGGAGGAGGATGTTGAAGACTTCCGGGTGCGCCTTCTCGATTTCGTCGAGGAGCACGACCGCGT
>RFRI01000310.1 GCA_009924535.1 Verrucomicrobiota bacterium | reverse complement strand
GCGCATCGAGCGCGCCGAGGAGCGCGACGAGCGGCTTGCCCCAGCGGGAGGAATCCTGGCCGAGCTTTTCGAAATACTCCTGGAGCGTCAGGCGCGCGCGGGCCGGATTGCCGCCGGCGGCGGTCAGACGGGCAAGCGATTCCACCACCGCGCAGACCGCGCCGTGGCCGGGCGACCACTGGGCAACGACGGGATTGAAACCGTAAGCCATGATCGTGCAGACATCCGTCTCACCGCCGAGGACCGGCAGCTTGGCGGCCATGGCTTCCTGCGGGGTCGACTGCGTCGCGCCGCCGAAAGGATGCAGCACCGTGTTGGCGCCGATCGAGGCGTCGAAGCGCTCGACGAGGCCGCGCTGGGCGGCGTTCGGGAGATCGGAGACCGCCTGGCGGAGGTCGTCGACGGTCGGAGCGGAGCCGGCCTGGAAAGGATGCTTCGAAGCGTCGGGCGCGAGCACCTTGGCGGACGCGGTCTGCGTGACGCCGTTGGTGTCGAGGAAGTCGCGGGCGATGTCGACGACGCGCTGGCCGCGCCATTCCATGATCAGGCGGCCGGAGTCGGTGACGTCGGCGACCTGCACGGCTTCGAGGTTCTCGCGGCGGGCGGCGGCGAGGAAGGCGGCGACGTCCTTGGGCTCGAGGACGACGGCCATGCGTTCCTGCGATTCGGACAGGGCGATCTCGGAACCGTCGAGGCCGTCATACTTGAGCGGCACGCGGTCGAGGTGGACGTGGAGCGAAGGGGCGAGCTCGCCGATGGCGACTGACACGCCGCCGGCGCCGAAGTCATTGCAACGCTTGATCAGGCGGCTGACGGCCGGATCGCGGAAGAGACGCTGCAGCTTGCGCTCGGTCGGGGCGTCGCCCTTCTGGACCTCGGCGGAATTCTGGAGGGCCGTCTCGGTGTGTTCCTTCGAGGAACCCGTCGCGCCGCCCACGCCGTCGCGGCCGGTGCGGCCGCCGACGAGCACGATGACGTCGCCCGGAGCGGGCGCCTCGCGGCGCACGCAGTCACGGGGACCCGCGGCGACGACCGCGCCGATCTCCATGCGCTTGGCCACGTAGCCCGGGTGGTAGTGTTCGGAGACCAGGCCGGTCGCGAGGCCAATCTGATTGCCGTAAGAGGAGTAGCCGGCGGCGGCGCCGGTGGTGATCTTGCGCTGCGGGAGCTTGCCCGGGAGCGTCTGCTCGTAAGGCGTGAGCGGATTGCCCGCGCCGGTCACGCGCATCGCCTGATACACGTAGGAGCGGCCGGAAAGAGGGTCGCGGATCGCGCCGCCGAGACAGGTCGCCGCGCCGCCGAAGGGCTCGATCTCCGTCGGGTGGTTATGCGTCTCGTTCTTGAACATCACCAGCCACTCCTGGACGCGTCCGTCGATCTCGACCGGGACGACGATTGAGGCGGCGTTCACCTCCTCGGAGTCTTCCATATCGTCGAGGTGGCCCGTGCGCTTGAGTTCGCGGCCGGCGATGGTCGCGATGTCCATCAGGCAGACCGGCTTGCCCTGGCGGTTGAGGCCGAGGCGCACCTGCTGGTAGCGGTCCCACGAGGCCTTGAAGGGCGCCAGCAAAGGCGAATCCGCGAACTCGACCGACTTCAGTTCGGCGAGGAAGGTCGTGTGGCGGCAGTGGTCGGACCAATACGTGTCGAGCAGCTTGATCTCGGTGATCGTCGGCTCGCGGCGGGCCTGGTCGCGGAAGTGGGCCTGGCAGAACTGCAGGTCGGCGTCGGACATCGCGAGACCGAGCTCTTTGCGGAGGGCGGCGAGCGCGGCGACGTCCTTGGTGAGGAAGCCCGTGAGCGAAGCGACGGCGGCCGGCGTGGGCGCGGCGCGGCGGAGCGAGGCGGGCTTGGCGAGGTCGGCTTCGCGGGAATCGACCGGATTGATCAGGTAGGCCTTGATGCGCTTCAGCTCCTCGGGCGAGGCGCCGCTGACGACGAACGTGCGGGCCGCGGCCACGACCGGGCGGTCGCCGCCGGAGACGATCTGGAGGCACTGCGCGGCGGAGTCGGCACGCTGGTCGAACTGGCCCGGGAGGAACTCGACCGCGAAGGCCGTCTCATGGGCGGCGAGCGGGAAGCACTCTTCCGTCACGTCGTCGACGGGCGGCTCGGCGAAGACCGTCGGGATCGCCTGGCGGAGGGCGGCTTCGGAGGCGCCCTCGACGTCGTAACGCTGGAGGATGCGGAGGCTCTTCAGGCCCGGGAGGCGGAGGGAATCCCGCAGGTCATGCAGGAGATGGTCGGCTTCGGACCGGAAATCGGATTTCTTCTCGACGAAAGGCGCTTCATGAAGTCAGCCCAACCTTGTTACGGGTGGGGGCTGGAGGGCAAGAGCCGACCATTAGTTGATCAGTTGGCCAGTTGGCCAGTTGG
>RFRI01000309.1 GCA_009924535.1 Verrucomicrobiota bacterium | reverse complement strand
CGCGCCATCACCAATTTCATCGGCAACGCCGTCGCCACGCTCGTCATCGCCAAGTGGAACGGGGATTATGATCAGAGTAAGGGGGCGGAAGTGATGCATGCGACGAAGTCGCATGAGGGGACACGGTGACACGGGGACAAGGGAGAGCCAGGGCTAGGGGTGTTCTTCGTTCTTAGTTCATTGTTTTTGCAATGTTCTAGAGGTAGGGCGTGGCTCTCCGAGCCCGCCGTTGGGCACTGAGAGAATAGGAACTTGTGAGAGGTACGAAGGTCCGTCCGCGAACGGCGGGTTAGGGACAACCCGCCCTACCTCGAGGCAGAGACATCGCTACGGGTGGCGGGTGGCGGCCCCAGGTGGCGGGTGACGGGAAAGACATCTTCGGGTCTCAGATAGGGCTGGCCATCCTTGGCCGGCCGCGGTCGAGCAAGGATGCTCGACCCTACCCACGGCAGAGAGACATTTTCGGGTACGGGACACAGAGAGGCAGCGGCCGGCCAAGGATGGCCAGCCCTACCCAAGACAGGACTAGGACAGCACGTGGTTCTGTCCCTACCTCGATACAGGCGGATGCGTCGGTGACTGATTCCTACCTGCGGCGGGCGGCGTAACCGGGCAAAGTGAGGCGATAGACGAGGATGCGATTATGATTCTCGACCGTCTCGGCGCCAGGCTTGGTGATGATGCCGTCGTAGGCCTTGCCGACCATCATCCCGTCGTGCGTGATGAAGTCGTTATCATTACCGACCAGCAGGAAGAAATCATCCGGGTGCGCCTCGTCGAGGCACGGAACCAAGGTGAGGGCTTCCCACTTCTCGGAGAGGGAATTCTCGTCCATCCCCTTTACGTCATGTCCCGCAGCCTTGGCGGCGGCGGCGCCACTCGCGCCGAGCACGTTCAGGTTCAGGCCGAAGCGGGCCAGCTGGCCGACATTGAGCAGATTGACGAAGTCGGTCGTCCGGGCGGGCACGATGCCGGCCACCGGCGCGAGACGAAGCGGTCGGGCGGCAAGGACGTCGCCTTGGACCGCCGGGGCATAAGAGGTCTCGTACTTCGTTCCGGCCAGATTCGTGGCGCCGACCGTGCTGACCAGGGTGACGTTCTTGTAGGTATGCGGGTGGTTGGCGAAGCCGTTCTTCGTCGCGCCGGCATGGTAGTCTGCGCGGCCGGAACCGTTGCCATTGCTGTCGCGAGCCAGGACGAGGAACGTGTCCTTCGACAAGGCGACCAGTTCGGACTGCGCCGCGGTCTTGTCCGGGGGGCCACCGGCGCCCTTGCCATCGACGACCGGGAGCTCGACCAGGTAATGCTCGATCGGCTTGGCCGGAGTCGCCTCCTGGGAAATATCATAGACGAACAGCCGGGCGTAGGCGCGGTTGAAATCTTTGTCGCCGATCGTGTCCTGAATCGTCGCGCTCTGCAGCATCGCGACGAGGTAACGGCCGTCCGGGGTGATGTCCAAGCCCTCGAGGCCTTGGTTGGCCCGACGGCCGCCGACCTCTGCCTGCTTGGCCCCATGGTCGGTGGTGAAACCCTTGAAGCCAGAAGCCTCGGTGAACTTCGGTAGCAAAGCCGGCACCG
Organism: Verrucomicrobiota bacterium; assembly: GCA_009924535.1. GTDB lineage: Bacteria > Verrucomicrobiota > Verrucomicrobiia > Opitutales > UBA953 > UBA953. The sequence continues at coordinate 822 of RFRI01000309.1, read as the reverse complement.
GGGTGATCAGACCGAGCATCTTGCCGCTGGGATCCAGGTGGTAGATCGTGCAGCCGTATTCCTCGGAGACGTAGAAGGTGCCGTCGCGACGAAGGGCGAGGCCCTCGGCATCGACCGTCAGCTTGCCCTTGTGGGCCGGAACAGGCGAGCGGCCGCCCAAGGTATCGCTCGTCGGATCGAGGCCCGTCGTGAGATGGCCGTCAAAGTCGGTGAACGGCGTCGTCCCCTTGAAGGCGAGGCTGAGCTGGGTCGGAGGGACCGGCTTGCGACCGTAGTCAGGCGTGAAGACCAGTTCGAACTTCTGGAGTCGCGCCGCGTAGTCGACCAGGCCGGCGACGTTATACCCGCGATCGGGCAGGACATAGAGCGTGCCCGCGAAGGACCCGTCGGCATTGCGACGCCAGGTGGCGGGATCGACCTTGAAGGAGGAGAACGAACCGAGCGTATCGCCGCGTCCGTCACGGGCGTTGGCGGGGACGACGCCCACGCCGACAAGGCCATGGTTCACGTATTGGACGCCACCGAAGCTGACGTGGCTGGAGGCGCCGACCGTGGTCGGGTCGAGCTGCGGGGTCGCCTTGACGGGCGGCGAAGCCGGGAGCGTTGACGCGAATAATGCCAGGACAAGGGCGGAGCAGAGACGCGTCTTCATCGGTGAAACAGACAAAGCCGACGGCCGAGCCATGAAGCAACCCCGTCAAGGTTACGATTCCAAGACATCGGACCATCTTTGGGCTTGGGCTGTCGCGGCGGCGGCTTAAATCGTGAATATGACCGAAGCATTAATCCCGGTTTCCGGTTTCCCTTTGGGTGGGTGAATCG
>RFRI01000308.1 GCA_009924535.1 Verrucomicrobiota bacterium | reverse complement strand
CGATGGCACCGTCATCCGGAACAACGTCTGCGTGCGCCAAGGGGTCGGCATCGACTTCGAGATCGGCGACGCCAAGCCGGCGATCGTCGAGGGAAACCTCCTCGTCGAAAACGACATCGGCATCCGCACCCGCGAATCCGGCGGCGTCGACATCCGCCGCAACCTGATCCTCGGCTGCAAGACCGCCGGAATCCAGTTCTCCCTCGATCGCAAACGCGCCGGGAGCTGGAGCGCCGCGCACTGCGGCATCCACCACAACCTCATCATCGGCGGGGAAGGATTGCTTCTCAAACTCACCGACCCCCATCAGCTCCGCAGCGAAGACCGGAAGCTCGACGGGAATTTCTACGCGACCAAGCCGGGCGATGTCCGTTTCGCCTTCGACCGCGGAGAGCCGATGAACCTGACCGCGTGGCAAAAGGCCTGGCAGGGCTTCAACGACGCATCCGAAGCCGAAGGCGCCAGCCGCCTTGTCGACGGTTGTTCTTATCGCTTCGACGCCGCCAAACTCGAACTCTCCGTCACCCTTGGCTTCGACCCCAAGGATACGACCTACCCGGGACTGAAGCAGGGGGAGCAGGTGTGGAAGCTGCAGGTTGGATCGTTGAATCGTTGAGCGGTTGATGCTGCCGGGTTGAGTTGTGGGATTGTTGGATAGTTGAATAGAGAAAGGTCGGGAGGATTATTAGGGCCGCTTATCCTGATCAAGACGTGTCTGGCGCATCTTAAGCATACCGCCGAGAAGCCTAAAGACCTTAGAAAGCTTGGCCTGCAGGTCAGCATGCTCAATAGGTGTCATCGCCCCGATACCGAAGGCGAGCTCAAGCTGGGTGGATAATTCGGCAGCTGAGCCTCTCGCAATATACAGAAAGCGGATCGAATCTCGATTCGTTCCACGCTCATTGCCTTCAGCTATGTTCGAGGGAATCGAAACCGCAGCTCGGCTGATCTGATCGCAGAGGGAACGCCGTCGGCCAAGCAAAGGCCCATCGGCCAGTTTCAGTACCGAGAGCGCAAGTTCCATCGCTGACTTCCAGAGCTCCAAGTCACGATAGCCGCTGATAGAAGTACCCGAGGAGGATGAGATCGGATTCATGGCTAAAGCGTCAACCGAACCGACCGTAGCATCACCCTCATTCCAGTGAGGCCTCACTCCTATCCCCGAATAAAGAATTTAGCCTAGCATCATTACCCATCCAACAATCCAACCATTCAACTATCCAACGTTGTATTGTATCAATAAAAAGGGCGGCCCGTAGGCCGCCCTGATGGCGCGATAACTAAGTCGACTCAGAGCGAGAGCACGAAGTCGGTCAGGAGTTTCTGCTGGGCCTTGGTCATCTTGAGGTAGCGGTCCTTCGACACCTTGCCTTCGCCGTCGTGGGCCTTGATGGCTTCGTCGATCGTCACGGCGCGGCCGTCGTGGAGGTAAGGCGCGCTCTGGGCGATGCCCCAGAGAGGAGCCGTACGGAAGTCGCGACCGGTGGCGGTCTCCTGGACGATGCCGTCACCGAGCGAACCCATGTCATGGAGCAGGAGATCCGAGTAGAGGCGGACTTCCTTGTTGTTCAGCGCGGCGATCTTGCTGTAGCCGGTCCGCATCGTGGGCGTGTGGCAGAGCGAGCAGGCGGCGACATCGAATAGCATCCGTCCAGATGCCGTGGCGGGAGTGGGCTTGCTCACAGGAGGAGCCGCGAGGAACAGCATGAAGTTCGCGACCTTCTCGAAGTCGGCCAGGCCGGTGGCAGGCGCATCTTCGGGATCCTGGACGAAGTCCGTCTTGGCCAGCCGGACCAAATCGCCGTTAGGAGCGTTCTCCGTGGGGAAATAGCGATTGGTCACACCCATCTCATTACGATAGGCGTCGGCCGCGAAGCCGAGCACCGTGGCCTGCTGGGCCTTCCAGCCGAAGCGACCCGCCATGCGCTTGCCGCTCACGACATCGGTCACCCAACCCACGCGCCCCTTGATGCGTTCATTGGGGTAGGCCCGGGCGTTGCGGATGATCTCCGAGTCGGGGATGGCGTCGATCAGGCCCAATCCGAAGAGCGGGGTCGAGTTGCGCTGGATGACCACGTTGGCGATCGAGGGCACCAGCTCCTGGGCCTCAGGCGTGATGGCGTTCTCCTGCAGGAGCGAGCCGCCGAGGGAGTCGAGCGAGTCGAACTTGCCGTTCACCGTCATGCCGAAGCGCGTGACGTTGATGGCGCTCGCGCCGCCCGTGGCCGGCGAGGAGTGGCAGGCGACGCACGAGTCGCGATTGAAGATCGGTCCGAGGCCACCGGCGACGTCTTCGGATTTTTCGAAGTCGTCCTTACCGTCCAGGAAGAGGTTCGTCTGCTCGACCGTGAGGCCGGGCAACGGATCACCGAACTGGGTGAGGATGGAGGGGACGTAGGGGCGGTTGTCACCGG
>RFRI01000307.1 GCA_009924535.1 Verrucomicrobiota bacterium | reverse complement strand
GTAGTGATAGCCCAGGCCGTCGTGGTCATGGCCGTTGATGGAGTCGAGTTTCTTGGGGGTGGCGCCATCGGCTTCCGTGGGGCCGCGGACCGGGAAGCCGTCGAGCGCGAAGCCGACGACCTTGCCTGACTTGTCGCTGTCCATGACCGACGGTGCGCGGTGATAATGATATTCATGACCGAAGCCCGTATGGCCGCCCTTGGGGTCGAGCGGGGCGATGTTCTTGAAGGCCGTGATCCGGTCGACCGGTTCGGGCGGGAAGAAGCGGATGCCGTTGGTGCTGATGCCGAGGCCCGAGCGCGGGGAGAATTTCGCCTGACGCAGCGGGGTGACCTTCTCGGAGGCCTTCGGATTCTTCGGGAGGAAAATCGTCACGATCTGTTCGAGCGGCTGCAGTTCGATGACCGAGTTGGTGACCCCTTCCTTGGCGGCCTGCTCGTAGGTCCAGCCCGCGAGTTCCTGTCGCGCGACTTTGTCGAACTCCGTCCGATCCTTCGTACGATGCACCGTGCCATCGGCGTCGAACATGTTCCAGCCGCGCTTGTTCAGGATCTGGAGATAGTCGGCGTCGACGCGGTACAGCTTCTTGTCGACGGTGTCTTCCCAGTAGCCACCCTTGTCCTTGAGCGTCGCCGGAGACCAGGGGCCCATCGCGTGATCGTACGGCAGGGAGCGGACCACGATCTTGTAGACCGTGGCCTTGGATCCGTCGCTGAGGATGCCCTCGATTTCGGTGATCGGTTTGACGAGGGCGCGCGGGTCGAAGAGCGACGGGAGGTCGACCGCGGCGGCATGGGCGGCCAGACAAAAGGAGGCACCGCTGAAAGACAGCAATCTCATGGTCTGAGGATTATGCCACAAAAGGCCTTAACCCAAGATTAAGAGGTCTCTATTCCGAGCTGCCGGCCTGATCACGGCTGCGCAAGGCGCGCGGGTTCCGCAGCGAGCCGGGCTCGAAGAAGACTTTCTCCATGAAAAGGCCGCGGGCGGGCGCTGTCGGCACCTCGGAGGTGATGACACGCTCCTTGCGGTAGGCGACCAGGCGTTCCGGCGGCATCTTGCCTTCGCCCACGCGCAGGAGTCCGCCGACGAGGCGCCGGACCATCTTGTAAAGGAAGCCGCTGCCTTCGGCGACGATCGTGATGCGCTTACCGCGCCGGCGGACGTCGAGGCGGCGGAGGTCCTTCACCGGGTTCTCCTTCTCCATGCCTTGGCCGTGGTTGGCGCCGAAGGCGTAGAAGTCATGTTTGCCGAGCAGCAGCTTGGCGGCCTGGCGCATCCGCTTCACGTCGACTGTCTTGTTGCCCAAGCCCAGGCAGTAGCGTGCTTCCCAGGGCGGCGGATAACCGTCGCAGATCTCGTAGCGGTAGCGCTTGCCGTCGGCGTGCCAGCGGCAATGGAAAGTCGGCGCGACGCGCTGCAGCTGCGTCACCAGCAGGCCGTTCTGTTCGCAGGAGTTGATCGCGTGGACGAGGTAGCTGCAAGGATGGGGCCAGAAGGCGTCGAAGTGGAAGCGCTGGCCGACGCTGTGCACGCCGGAGTCGGTGCGGCCGCTGCCATGGATGTCGATCGGCGTCTTCAGGATCCGTGACAAGCGTTCCTCGAGCTCGCCTTCGATGGAGAGACGCCCCGTCTGGACCTGCCAGCCGATATGGTCGGTGCCGTCATAGGCGACCGTCGCCAGGAAGCGCTCGAGCTTCGGCGTGAAGGGTTTCTTGGGCTTGGCGGGAGGCATGTCAGGCGCCGATGCCGCGGCTGTTGAGGAAGTCCTGGAGCAGGACGGCGGCCGCGCGCGAGTCGCGTTCGCCGGAGCGGGCCTGCTGTTTGCGTTCGTTCGCCGAGCGCGCTTTGCGACCACCCATCTCATCGGCGGCCTGGCTCGTGAGCGCTTCGTCCACCTTCTCGATGGGCAGGTTGAACCGACGGGTCAGTTCGGATGCGAAGACATCGACCTCGTCGCAGCGCTTCGTCCGTTCGCCCTCGACCGAGAGAGGGTAGCCTAGGATGATCAAGGTGACCTTGAGGCGGGCGATCTCCTTGCCGATCTGGGCGAAGCGTTCCTCTGCGCTTTCCGCGACCGCAGCAGGTAGCGGGAAGGCGAAGCCGAGCTCATCGGCATGGCTCAGCCCGACTCGTCGGGAGCCATAATCGATGCCGAGGAAGACCTGAGCCACGGGGTCAAGTTGGGCGACTCGGACCGATTATTCAACCCGACACGTGGAAGGGGCGGTTTGACACCGCTTCGAGCGGGGGTTCCACTGTCGGCATGTCCGCAGAACAGCGCCTGAGCGACCATGAGAAGGCCTTGTACTCCCGGCAGATTCGTCTGCCTGGGGTAGGGGAGGCCGGTCAGCTGCGTCTGCGTGAAGCCAAGGTCCTGCTCTTGGGGGCCGGTGGCCTCGGGTCGCCGGTCGGCCTTTACCTTGCCGC
>RFRI01000306.1 GCA_009924535.1 Verrucomicrobiota bacterium | reverse complement strand
GGCGCTTTCGAAATAGACCTTCTCGATGGTATAATCGCCCTGGTCGATCTTGCCGTGGATCACCGCATTAAGCGGCGTCTTCGTCGGCATCGGCCACAGGCCTTGCGAGACCGTCAGCTGGCGGCGCACGAAATCACGGCGCGGCTCCCATTCCTGGACGGACTTCGGAGCAGGGAAGGGGAAGTATCCGTTGAGGTCTTTGAGCGGGCCAAGGCGGGCGTCTTCCGCCTGGGCGAAGTTCAGCAGGCTGAGTGCCGCGAAGGCGAGCGTGGGGAGGCGCATGGGGGCAATATGAGACTGGTGGTCAGTAATGGGAAATAAAAAGGCCGACCATTCGGTCGACCTTCGGTACGCACTGACCCGTGCTTATTCGGGCTGCTTACGGCCGCGCTGGCCTTCGCCTTCAGGGCGACGGGCTTCGAAGGCCTTGTGCATCTTCTCCAGAAGCGGTGCGAGCGAAGGGTCGGCCTTGCGGGCGACGTCTTCGGCGATCTCCATCGCCTTGCGCTGGGCGGCGGCCGCCGCCTCGCGGGCTTCGCGGACGGCGGGCTCCGCATTGGCCTTCGCCATCGCTTCCCGGACTTTCTGCTGCTCGTCAGGAGTCAGGCCGGGAAACTGCGCGCCGCGATTGGCGGGTTGCTCGCGATTGCCTTCGCGCTGGCGGTTAGGTTCGGCGTTAAGCTGGCGGTTGGCGCCTTCGCGCTGGCGAGGGGCTTCGCCACGGGGCTGGGCCTCCGGCTGGCGGCCAGGCTGGCGCTGCTCCATGGCCTTGCGGACCTTTTCCAGGATCGGGGCGACGGACGGGTCGGCTTTGCGGGCGGCGTCGTCGGTGATCTCGCGGGCCTTCTTCTGGGCTTCGACGGCGGCCTGCTGGGCCTTGGCGGCCTGCTCGTGGGCTTCTTTCACGGCGGGATCCTGGTTGGCTTTCTCCATGGCCTCATGGAGGCGCTTTTGCTCGTCAGGCGACAGCTGGACCGGGAGTCGGGGGAGGGCCCGGCCTTCGGGAGCGGATCCCTCTGGGCGGAAGTTGGGACGAGGGGCTTCTTCGGCGGCGAAGCCGAGGGCGGCGATGAGGAGCAGGGGGAGGTGCTTCATGGTATCGATATAACAACGCCCCGCCCGGGGAGTTTCAACCGTCTTTCGGGGACAGGCTTGCCATCTTTCGTGGATGGGGTGTGCTGTCCGGATGCTACCCCGCCTCGCCCTCGTCATGCTTTGCTGCTCCGCGCTTGTCTCTGCCGGAGAGCTCAAACTGATCTCCCTGTTCTCGGATCATGCCGTCCTGCAGGCCGGTGACGCCGCCGTCTTCGGGAAGGCGCATCCTGGCGCCAAGGTCACCGTGAAGCTCGGTTCGGCCGAGGCTGCCGCCACCGCTGGCAACGATGGCAAATGGAGCGCTACGCTCGCCGGCCTCAAGTCCACCGAGCAGGGTAAGGACCTCATCGTCAGCTCCGGCGAAGAAGTCTTCACCGCGCATGACGTGATCGTCGGCGAAGTGTGGATCGGTTCCGGCCAGTCCAACATGGAGTGGGTCGTCAAGAACACCACGACCTCTGACGAGGCCAAGTCCCGCCCGGCCGACGCCGGCTTGCGCGTCTTCACCGTCGCGCATACGCCAAAGGCTGAGCCGGTCGAAGACGTCGTGGGTTCCTGGAAGCTCTCGGCCCCCGACACCGTCGAGTCCTTCACCGCCGCCGGATTCTATTTCGCCCGCGAATTGCGCGCCAACCTCAAGCAGCCGGTCGGCATCATCCACACCTCCATCGGCGGCACGCGCGCCGAGGCCTGGGGTCCGAAGGGCATGTATGCCGACGTCCCTGACGCCAAGGATTTCGACGCGAAGGAAGCCGCGGCCATCAAGGCCCGCGCCGCCGCCGTCGAGAAGATCCAGGCCCGCCTCAAGGTCGAGAAAGACAAAGCCGTCGCCGCCAAGCTCAAGCAGGACGCGGGCAAGCTCGCCCCGGTCTGGTCCAACGGACCGCACATGAACTGGAACGGCATGGTCGCTCCCCTCGTCGGTTACTCCTTCCGCGGCGCCCTCTGGTATCAGGGCGAATCCAACGCCGGCCAGCCTGAGGCCTATAAGTGGGTCCTCGGCTCGATGATCAAGTCGTGGCAGAAGGCCTGGGGTAAGGAATTCTCCTTCATCATCGTCCAGCTTCCGCGTTTCATGGCACGTCACCCTGAGCTCGCCGTCGAAGACGCCGGTTGGCCGAAGATCCGCGAGTCCATGGAATGGATCGCCGACAACGTCCCTGGCGCGATGCAGACCGTGAACATCGACCTCGGCGAAGAGGCGAACATCCACCCCAAGAACAAACTCCCGATCGGCGAGCGTCTGGCCGCCGATCGGGAGTTTGTTCTTGGGGTGGATGTTCGCCTCTTCGCCGAGGTCGATGTTCACGGTCTGCATCGCGCCAGGGACGTTGT
>RFRI01000305.1 GCA_009924535.1 Verrucomicrobiota bacterium | reverse complement strand
AGAAGGCCTTCGTGCGCCTGGATTACCTGAAGCAATCGGACGACCCGAAGAACGCGACGGGTTCGCCGCAGCCGTTCAGCCGCAATCACGACCAGGCGATGTCGCTCAACGGCCAGTTCACGCAGGGTCCCTGGACCCTGAACGTCGACCTCGCCGCCTCCGAGGGCAATGGCACGCAATCCGACCTCAAGGGGCTGGAGCTCGAGCCGATCTACACCTTCAATGAGGACTGGCAGCTGGTCTTCCGCTACACCTACTTGCAGAGCAAGCTCGCCAACGGCATCTACCCGGTCCGTTACGAGAGCTGGGTCACCCCGGGGCGCGGCGATCGTTATCAGGAATATTACCTCGGCCTGAACCGCTATTTCTACGGCCACAAGCTCAAGCTGATGTTCGCCGTCGAACACGCCCGCATGCACGATGCCGCGGCCGACGGCGGCGCTTATGCGGGCTGGGGCTTCACCACCGGCTTCCGCGTCAGCTGGTAAACGCGCCCGGACGGCGCGTGGGGGTAGGGACGCGTCGGCGACGTGTCCGCCCTAAGACCACGGTCGCGACACCGTCGCGCCTCTACCCATTTCAGTTACCTGCCACCCGAAGCGCTGTCTCTCACCTTTGCACCTTTGCACAGGAGCTCCGCTCCGATTTGCACCTTTGCACAGCCTCTTGCCTCCCTCTGGCCAAATGATCAACCGGTCAACTATCGGATGCCTTTGCTTCGCAGCAGTTCACCATGCCAGCAGATCCCCACGCTCAATAACGCCCCGCGTTATTTCGCGTACGCTTCCTTCGCGGCCTTCTGGAACTCGCGGCGGATCTCGCTCTGGTCGGAATTCTTGAGGTCGGTCCGCTGGATGAGCAGCACGTAGGCGCGCTTCTTGACGGGGTCGATCCACGCCTGGGTGCCGAAGGCGCCGCCATGGCCGTACGTGCCGACGCTCAGGCTTTCGGTGACTTCCTGGGGAGCGTTCACGATATGGAAGCCGAGGCCCATGTGCATGCCGGGAGCGAAGCTGACCTTGGGGAGGTCGCCGAGCTGGTTGGTGGTCATCTGCTTCAAGGTCGCGGCCTTGAGGATGCGCTTACCGTCCAGCGCGCCATCGTTGAGCAGCATCTGATAGAGCTTACCGAGATCCTTGGCGCAGGAATACAGCCCGCCGGCGGGGAAGGGCGTACGCTTAAGGTCGTGGAGCGGCTCGCTGAAGCGGCTGTTCTTGGCTTCGACGAGCGCGCCGGTCTCCTTGTCCTTGCTGTAAGGCTTGGCGAGGACGTCCAGATGGTCGGGCGTCGGCCAGAAGGTGGTGTTCGTCATGCCGAGCGGCTCGAACAGGCGTTCTTCCATGAAGTCGGCGTAGGGCTTGCCGCTCGCGACCTCGATGATGCGTCCGAGGAGATTGAGGGCGTTATTGTTATAGCTCCACTTGGCGCCGGGCTGATCGGTCAGCGGCTTCTTGGCGTACGCGGCGGCCATCTCCGCCAAGGGCAGGGTGTCGATCGGCGCGCCGGGCGGGGTGACGGCGCCGGTGTCGACGCCGCTGGTGTGCGTGAGGAGGTCCTTGACGGTGACGAGGCGCATCGCAGCGACGAGTCCCTGCGCGGTCTTCACCTGGATGCCTTTGAATTCAGGGACATATTTCTCGAGGGGGTCGTCGAGCTTCACCTTGCCTTCTTCGACGAGCATCATGACGGCCATGGCGGTCATGGGCTTGGTCATCGAGGCGATCCAGAACATGGAGTCCTTGCCCATGGAGCGCTTCTTGGCGACGTCCGCCAGGCCGAAGGCCTCGATGGCGATGATGCCGTCTGGACCGACCACGGCGGTCACGGCCCCGCTGATCTCGTCGCTGTCCACGAAGTGCTGGAGCGCGAAGGCCGTCACGGCGTTCTCGTTATCAGGCATCGGCTTATCCGGCTTGCAGCCGGCGAGCAGGAGGAGGCCAAGTGCTAGGCTCAGTAGACGCATGGGAGTTTCATACCGCCGTTTCGGCCGTCCCCAAGCCGAAAACCAGACATGTGTCAGGGATGTTTCACCGGCGTGGCTTAAGGCGGCGCGGCACCCTTGGTTTGGTGACGAATGTTTCCGTTCGGGTGTCCGCGACCAACGCGTCGTCACAGTCGGCATTTATGCCGCTTATGATTAACAATGCAGGCATTGCAGCCCTCTGGTCGGTGGCAGGCTCATCCTCACCCATGCGCACCCTCCATCGCTCCCTGCTGCTCGCCGCCGCTACGATCTCGCTGTCGGCCGGCCCGCTCACCTACACGACGCCGAATCTGGATACGACGGCGGTCGGCGCGACGAAGTCGGTTTCCTTCGGCGGCGCCACCTACCTCAACAAGGGCCTCGTCGGCGTGGGCACCTTCACGGCGAGCTCGATCGACGGCCTCGGCGACACGCTCGGTTCTTTCTCTTCGTTCAAGGTCGATGCGACCACCTGGCGTAAGAACGCCGACGGCTCT
>RFRI01000304.1 GCA_009924535.1 Verrucomicrobiota bacterium | reverse complement strand
CAGCAGCAGCTGGACTTCCGCGCGGGTGCGGAAGGCGCCGCCCTCATAGCAATCGATGTAGAGAGGTTCGCGTCCGCGGAAGATGCCGACCATGAAGCGTCCGGGCAGGCCGACGGGTTCGACGGGCAGGCCGAGGCGGCGGGCGACGAGCAGGAAGATCAGGCAGAGCGAGATCGGGATGCCGCGGCGGCTACGGATGACCTGTGAGAGCAGGGAAGAGGACGGGATAGCGAAGCTTTCCTGGGCGCCGCGATAGCCTTCTTCGCCGAAGATCACCCGGCACAGCAGGCGGCATTTCGCGCGGACATCGAGCGGCTCGGCGATGAGTTCGCGGGTACGCTCGGCGAGGCGATCGAGTTCGGCGGAGTAGGCGTCGTCGTCCAAGGACGGGTCGGTGGCACGTTCCAGGAGGAGGCAGGCTTCTTCCAAGTCGCAGTGCGGGTCGCGGATGTGGGCTAGGAACGAGTGGGCGGCGGCTTCGGGCGTCCGTAGGTCGGCGAGCAAGATACGGGCGTGGGTCGCGAGGGCTTCGTCTTTTGTCAGCGCTTCGAGCCAAAGGACGCCAGGCAGTCCTGCAGCCTTGATCTTACTCAGCACGGCGAGGCGGACGACCGGTGAGGGGTCATCGAGGAGGCGCTCCAAGGTCGCCAGCTCCGCTTCGTGCGTCATACGGGTTTTCTACCGATGACGAGAGCCCTTCGGCAACAAGGGAGTCCGGCGGGCCGAGTCTTTTAGGGGTTGACGAGCGGATGGGCAGGGAAGCGACAACTCGTCGCCCCAGGGGACGCATTGACGCGGCGATGTCTCTCTCCGGCTGAGATAGGCCGTGGTTTGAGGCCTCAATCCGCTTTCCCGGCTTGGAACGATTGGTGCAACCACGGTGGCATGTCCTCTCCCTACGGCAACCTTACCGAAAAGACCTCCGAAGCCCTCCAGCAGGCGCAAAGCGAGGCGATGCAGCGCCGCAATCCTTCGCTGGAGCCTGCCCATATCCTCCACGGCCTCCTGACGCAGGAAGGCGGGGTGACCTCCTCGCTCTTCCGTCGCGCCGGCAAGGACGACGCGGCGCTCGCTTCCGCCGTCGCGGGCCAGCTCGCCCGGCTTCCTAAGCTCGCCCAGTCCACGGGCCAGCCCGGGCTTTCGACCGAGACGCACGCGCTCCTCCTTAAGGCCAAGGAAGAAGCCGAGTCCATGAAGGATGATTTCGTATCGGCCGAGCACGTCCTGCTCGCCCTCGCCGAGACGCCTTCGCTTCGCCCGGCCTTCGCGTCCGTCGGCTTCGATCGCAAGGCGATCCTCGCCGCCTTGCAGGCGGTGCGCGGTTCGCAACGCGTCACCTCGGCCAACCCCGAGGCCACTTACGAAGCCCTCGCCAAGTATGGCCAGGACCTGACCGCGCTCGCCCGCACGGGCAAGATGGATCCGGTCATCGGCCGCGACGAGGAGATCCGCCGCGTCATCCGCATCCTTTCCCGCCGCACCAAGAACAATCCCGTGCTCATCGGCGAACCTGGCGTCGGCAAGACCGCCGTCGTCGAGGGCCTCGCCCAGCGCATCGTCAACGGCGACGTGCCGGAAAGCCTCCGTGACAAGACCCTCTTCTCCTTGGACATGGGCTCGCTCGTGGCCGGCGCGAAGTATCGCGGCGAATTCGAGGAGCGCCTCAAGGCCGTGCTGAACGAGATCAAGTCCGCCGAGGGCGGCATCCTGCTCTTCATCGACGAGATGCACACGCTCGTCGGCGCCGGCAAGGCCGACGGGGCGATGGACGCGGCCAATCTCCTCAAGCCCATGCTGGCCCGCGGCGAGCTGCATTGCATCGGCGCCACGACGCTCAAGGAATTCCGCGAGCACGTGGAGAAGGATCCCGCGCTCGAGCGCCGCTTCCAGCAGGTGCTGGTCGAGCCTCCGAGCGTGCCCGACACGGTCTCCATCCTCCGCGGACTCAAGGAGCGCTTCGAGGTGCACCACGGCGTGCGCATCGAGGACGCCGCCCTGGTCGAGGCCGCCACGCTGTCCGACCGTTACATCACCGCGCGTTTCCTGCCGGACAAGGCCATCGACCTCATCGACGAGGCCTGTGCGCAGATCCGGACCGAGATCGACAGCGTGCCGCAGGAGCTCGACGCCCTCAATCGCCGCGTGCTTCAGCTCGAGGTCGAGGAATCCGCCTTGAAGAACGAGAAGGACGACGCCTCCAAGGCCCGTCTGGCCGTGCTCCGCAAGGAGCTCGGCGCCGCCCGCGAGGAGCAGACGGCTTTCCGCGCCCGCTGGGACGCCGACAAGAAGGCCGTGACCAAAGTGCGCACCTCCCGTTCGCAGCTCGAGGACGCCAAGGCCGAGATGTCCAAGGCCGAACGCGCCGGCAAGCTGGAGGAAGTCGCCAAGCTCCGCTACGGCACCATCCCCGAGCTCGAGAAGGAAGTCGCGAAGCTCGAAGGCGTCGCGAAGTCCGCCACCG
>RFRI01000303.1 GCA_009924535.1 Verrucomicrobiota bacterium | reverse complement strand
TCGCGGCGGCTCAGGCCCGGATGCCACGGTAGCGTGAAGTAGAAGTGATGGCCGGCGCACCACGGCAGCGGCAAGGCGTCGCGGTTCTCGAACTCGAACGTGATGCGCAGGAAGAGCTCCAGGAAGTCGAAGCGGATGCGGAAGTCGTAGGCGAAGGGATAGCAGCCGCGGCCGCGTGCGTCCTGGATCAGGCGCACCACCGCGTGCTTGGGGCCGCTTTCGACGATCTCGAAGGCCGAATCGCGGGCGAAGCCGTGCTGCGGCATCGGGCGTTTGACGCCATCGGCGGCCTTCCAGGCGAACTTCTCGCCGTCGGCGTAGTTGCGTCCCATGAACGGGAAGAGGATCGGGTTGCCGCCGCGGACGGGGCCGATCTTGTCGAGGTCCATCGGCGCGCCTTCGGGCCAGAAGAGGATGTCGCGGTGGCCCGAGGGGACGTCGAGCTTCCAGCGGAGGAGGCGCGCGCCGCGCGTGAGGCACGTCTCATAGGTCGAGGCGCCGACCTTCCATCGTTCCATGGGCACGCCGTTCTCTTCGTAGCTCTGCATGGGGCAGAGCAAACGCGGCGGCCGCCCCGTGGCAAACGCGGACTTAGCCCGCGCGCTTGGCGAAACGGTAGTGGCAGACCATCCATTCCGCGCCGCCCCGGAAGTTCCAGAGCTCGGCGCAGGCCATGAAGAACACGCGCCAGTTGGCCAGCCAGGCCTTCGCCCGCTGCTCGCCGTAGGTCTGCGCGAAGATGCGGAGGATCTCCGCGCGGTGGCGGTCGGTGTTCTGGAGCCAATGCTCGGAAGTCTGGCCGTAGTGGCGGCCTTCGACCTCCCACTGCGCCTCGAGCTTCAGGTCGTCCTGGAAGCGGCTGGCGAGGCAGTTGGAGGGCATGATGCCGCCGGTGAAGAAGTGGCGCGACATCCAGTCGGTCGAGTCCTTGGCCGCGAAATGGTAGGCGACGTCCTTGTGCGTGAAGACGTGGAAGAACAGCTTGCCGCCGGGCTTGAGCCAGCCGGCGATACGGCGCATGAGCTCCGCCCAGTTCTTCATGTGCTCGAACATCTCGACCGACACCACGCGGTCGAAGCGCGAGGCCTCGGCGGCGAAGATATTCATGTCGCAGGTGATGATGCGCACGTTCTTGAAGCCACGCTTCGCGCATTCGCCTTCGATGTGCGCGCGCTGCGAGGCCGAGTTCGAGACCCCGGTGATGCGGGCGTTCGGGTATTTCTCGGCCATCCAGAGGGTGAGCGAGCCCCAGCCGCAGCCGAGCTCGAGGATCTCGAGGCCGTCCGTGAGCTCCGCGCGGGCGCACGTGCGGGCCAGCATGGTCTCCTCGGCTTCGCCGATCGTCTCGTTGCCGAGCGCGTAATAGCAGGAGGAGTATTTCAGGCGCGGGCCGAGGCAGAGCTTATAGAAGGCCGCGGGCACCTCGTAATGCTGGTCGTTCGCGGCTTTGGTCTCGACGGCGACCGGCAGCGTACGCAGTTCGGCGGCGAAGGCGTCGACCTTCGCGAAGCGTTCGGCCGCGGACTCCGGCCGCTCGTCCGCGAGGCGTTGCTTGAGCAGGCGACGGATGCCCCAGCGGATCACGGAATCCGGCAGGATGTCTTTCTCGATGAGGGTATCGATCAGCGGCATGGCGTCACCTTGCACGAAGACCCCCTCGCTGGCAATCCGCCGTGGTGGAAAATCAGCCGCGGGGCGGGCGGGGCCAGAAGGCCGGTACGCGCGCCTGGTAGTCGGCGTAAGCGGGACCCTTCGACGTCAGGAGCTGCTGCTCCGTGAGCGGGATGCCGGTCACGCGCGTCAGGAAATAATACATCACGCCGAGGCAGAGCAGGCCGGGGATACCGCGGTACGCGCTGTTGTAGCTCATCAGCAGGAAGCCGACCCAGACGAGCCATTCGCCGAAATAGTTCGGATGGCGGCTCCAGGCCCAGAGGCCGCGTTCGCAGACCTGGCCCTTGTTGGACGGGTCCTTCTTGAAGGCCGCGAGCTGCGCGTCGGCGATCGTCTCGATCAGCAAGGCGAGGCCGACCACGCCAAGGCCGATCCAGTGGATGGCCTTGGCCGGGCCGGCGGCGCCGGTCGGATTCGAGGACAGCAGCGGGAGGCAGAGCACCGTGAGCGCCACGGCCTGCACGAAATAGAAATACGCCATCTGGGCCGGCATGCGGTCGCCGTGCTCGGCGCGCATCTTCAGGTAGCGGCCGTCTTCCTTGTCGAGGTGGCCCAGCACGCGGACCGCCAGGTGCGTGCCGAGGCGCAGGCTCCAGAGCACCGTCGCCACGGCCATGAGCACCCCTTGGCCGCCGAGCGGGAAGATCCAGCAGTGGATGGCGAGCATCTGCAGGCCCACGAGGGCGAAGCCGTACGACCAGGCGACGTCCACGATCGACCAGTTGTCGATCTTCTTGGCGATGAGCCAGCAGACGGCGAAGAAGACGCAGGCCTCGGCGAGGAGGATCAGGAAA
>RFRI01000302.1 GCA_009924535.1 Verrucomicrobiota bacterium | reverse complement strand
GGCGAGGAGGAGGATTCGCATGGGGTAGCCCTAATCAAACCCCTCGGAAGCCCGTTCCAAGGCCTAAGTCACGGCTTTTGCCCTTCCCTGCGGGGCCGCCGACCGCTAACTTGTCCGGACAGTCATACATGTGCGTTCGCGCGGAGCAATCCGTGAGGAAAGTCCGGACACCACAGGGCAGGATTCCCGCCGCAAGTCGGGGCACGTCGCAAGGCGTGACGGATAGTGCCACAGAGAAGATACCGCCTCCTCCGCAAGGAACGAGGTAAGGGTGAAAAGGTGGGGTAAGAGCCCACCGCTCGAAGGGTAACCGACGAGGCAAGGTAAACCCAATCCGGTGCAAGACGAACAGGGACCGTCCGAGGTCGCCCACCAAGGTCCCGGGTTGTCGCACCGCCGCAAGGCGGGTCCGCAAGGTCAGAGAAATGAACGCGCAGGGGATCGGCGAGAGCCGCCCAAGGACAGAATCCGGCTTATAGTGTATGACTCAAAAGACGGAGGGCCGAACGGAAACGTTCGGCCCTCCCCCTTTACGGACGCTTAATCTTGATAAGGCATCCGCGGGACGGCAACGATACTTTCCATGGAGGCTCCCTCGGCATCGACCGTCCGGCTGAAGGACCAGCTTCATGCGGGCGCGAAGATCGCCGTCCTCGCGCCCCACCCGGACGACGAGTCGCTCGGCACAGGCGGGCTGATCCAACAGGCCTTGGCCGCGGGGGCCGAGGTCCGGGTCATCTTCGTGACCGACGGCGACAACAACCCTTGGCCGCAGCGCTTCGTCGAACGGCGCTGGTTCATCGACGCCCCCGAGCGCGCCCGCTGGGGCGCCCGCCGCCGCGCCGAGGGACAGCACGCATTGCAACTGCTGGGCTGCGGCAAGGTCCGCTCCGAATCCTTGGGCCTGCCCGACGCCGGTATCCTCGCCTTGTGGGAAGAAGACCTGCCCGGCCCACGACCCGCCTTCGAAAATCTCCTCCGCGCGTGGAAACCTACCTTGGTCATCGTCCCTTCCGAAATCGACCGCCACCCGGATCACCAGGCGACCCACTTCTACGGCCTCGATGCCGTCCGCACGACCGGCGTGCATTGCCTCGTCTACTCCTACCTGATCCATCGGCCCTGGTCGCAGAAGGTCATGCGACGTCACCTGGCCTCCGATCAGCTTGAGCTGACCGAGACGGAGCGGCTCCTCAAGCTCGACGCCATCCGCTGCCACCACACCCAGATGGCGCTCAGCGGCGGTCGTTTTTCGGAATTCGCCAGCCGAGAAGAACGCTACACCCTCGTCCAGATCACCTGATATGACCGACTCCCCCTCCCCTGCGCCCACCAGCCCGGGTTTCCTGCATTCCACCCGCTTCCAAGCGATCTTCCTGACGGCGCTCGTGTTGTTCCTGTTCTGGTGGCGCCTCGGCAGCCTTGGCCTCATCGACCCGGATGAGCCCTTCTATGCGCTCACAAGCCGCGAGATGGTAAGTAGCGGCGATTGGATCACGCCGCGCGTGTTCGGCGAACCGCAGTTCGAGAAGCCGATCCTGTTCTACTGGGAGACCTGCCTGGCGCAGATCATCTTCGGTGATAACGAATTCGCCGCCCGCGTGCCCGGCGCCCTGGCGGCGAGCCTGGTCGTGTTCCTGACCTGGGGCATCGGAAGGAGACTCTTCTCGCCGCTCGCGGGCTTCCTCGGCGCCATCGTGGTCGGCACGGGCGGCCTGTTCGTCGTGATGTCGCGCCTGATGCTGACGGACCTTTCCCACACGCTCTTCATCTCCGGAAGCATGTACTGCCTCTGGCGGGCCTTCCACGACGAGCCCAAGCGGCTGCGCTGGCTGCTGGCGCTCACCGTCTGCTCGGCGCTCTCGATGCTGACCAAAGGGCCGCAAGGCCTGCTCTTCGTCGCGATGGCCGGGCTCGCCTACGGTTGGCTGAGCGGACTGAAGTCGCCCTGGTCGTGGCGCAACCTCGCGATCTGCGTGCCGCTCTGGCTCCTCATCGCCGCGCCGTGGTACCTGGCGATGTTCGTGCTCCACCAGTCCGGCCCGACTTCCCCCGCCACCGGCTGGGGTTACTATTGGGATTCGTTCTTCGTGCACGAGAACTGGGACCGCTTCTTCCACTCCGAGCATAACGGCAACAATCACTGGTATTACTACCTCGAGATGCTCATCGGCGGCGCTATCCCGTGGATACCGCTGGTCGTCGCCTCGCTCTGGGAAACCGCGGCCAACTTCCGCCAGCGCTTCCGCACGCAACCCGGGCTCACGATGGTCATCTGCTGGCTGGTCCCGTCGTACCTCTTCATGACGGTGGCGGCGAGCAAACTGCCGAGCTACATCTTCTTCCTCACGGTCCCGGTCGGCCTGCTGGCCGGCGTCACGCTCGAGCGCTGGATCACGCAGGGCTTCGGCCGCATCGAACGCTGGGCCGTCGGCCTGTTCACCCTGCTCCAAGGCGTCGCGCTGATCTGG
>RFRI01000301.1 GCA_009924535.1 Verrucomicrobiota bacterium | reverse complement strand
GCCGGCGAGAAGGTCCCCGGTTATCTCGCCGAGAAGGACATCCCGAAGGATTCCGCGACCGAGACTTTCTGCGCGCTGCGTTTCTCGATCGAGAACAGCCGCTGGTCCGGCGTGCCGTTCTACATGCGTTCCGGCAAGCGCCTCGCCCGCCGCGTCTCCGAGATCGCCATCCAGTTCAAGCAGCCCGAGTCCGGCCTCTTCGCCGGCGACGCCCGTTACGACCTCGCGCCCAACCGCCTCGTCATCCAGATCCAGCCCGACGAAGGTACGACGCTCGTCCTTAACTCCAAGGTGCCTGGCCTCGAGCCGCGCACGCAGCCGGTCCGCCTGAGCTTCCGCTACGCCACGACCTACGGCTCCAACACGCCCGAGGCGTATGAGCGCCTGATCCTCGATGCCGTGGTGGGCGATCGCACGCTGTTCATCCGCGGTGACGAGACCGAAGCCTCCTGGCGCCTGTTTACGCCGCTCCTCCAAAGCTGGCAGCAGCAGGGCCGCGCCGGCATGGAAACCTATGCCTCCGGTTCCTGGGGTCCCGCGGGTGCCGACGCCCTCCTGGCTGCCCATGGCCACGCCTGGCGCAACGCCGGCCGCTGATCATGGCCCATCTGCTGATCGACGCGCTCCCGGGTTTCCCGGTCAAGATCTCCGCCGTCCTCCCGTCGCTCGACAAGGCGTGGGCCGACGAAGGCGAGGAAGCCGCGCGCGCTTCGCAGATGAACCTCGTGCTGATGTTCGGCGCCGGCGTCACGCCCGAGGATGCGCAGGCTCGTTTCGACGAAGCCATCCGCTTCGCCCAGCGCTATCCGTGCCGCCTCGTCATCCTCGCCGCCCGCCCGGTCGCCGAGGCGGATGCTCCGCTCGAAGCCAAGGTCAACGTCCTCTGCTTCTTCGACCCGTCCCGCCGCGGCAAGCGTTGCTGCGAGGCGCTCATGCTCGCCCATGGCGCGCCTACGGCCGAGCTGGAATCGCTCGTGTCCACCTGGCTCGAAGGCGACCTTCCGGTCAACGTCTGGGCCCACGGCGTGACCGTCGACGAATTCAAGCCGTGGCTTGGGTGGACTTCCCGCTGCCGTCGCGTCGTCGCCGATCGCTCCCTCGTGGGCGATGATTTCTTCAAGCTCGCCTTCCCTGATCCGAAGTCCGTCCGCGACCTCGCCGTCGCGCGCTGCCTGCCCGTCCGCCAGGCGCTCGGCCAGTTCCTCGCCGCGCTCACGCGCAGCCGCCAGTCCGCGCCGGTCACCCAGCGCGTCGCGTTGATGGCCGCCCCTGAAGCCCTGTCCGAAGCGGTGTTCTTCTAAAAGGGGTTAGCGGTTGGCGGTAGGCGGTTGGGAAATACAAAGACACAACGTTCTCCGGTCCCAGGTCTCAGCCGTCGGGTATCAGGTTCGGGTGTTAGGCCCGGGTCTGACGCCCGCACCTGATAACCCGAACCAGGGACCTGAGGCCCGAGACCCGAAAATGGCTCCCCAGCCAAACATCCGGTCTCCGGTTTCCCTTTGATTTAAGTATTTTGTCTTAAGCGATCCCATTCTCCCTCATCCACGCGGCCATGAGCTGGAAGGCTTTGGCGCGGTGGCTGATGGAATCTTTTTTCGCGGCGCTGAGCTCGCCGAAGGTACGATCCTCATTGGCGGGCACGAAGAGCGAGTCGTAGCCGAAGCCTTCGGTGCCGACCTCGGCTTCGAGAATCTTGCCCCAGCACTGACCGACGAACTTGCCGACTTCCTGATTAGGTCCGAGGAGCGCGAGATGACATTCGAAACGCGCGCCACGCTTATGGAGCGGCGCCTTCTTCATGGCCTCGAGGAGCTTCGCGCGATTCTGCGCATCGGTCGCACCGACGCCGGCGTAGATCGCGGAGTCGACGCCGGGACCGCCTTGCAGGGCATCGCAGCATAGGCCACTGTCGTCGGCGAGGACCCAGGCCTTACGCGGGGCGATCGCGCGCAGGGCTTCGCCCTTAAGGCGGCAGTTGCCGTTGAAGGTGCCGGTGATTTCTTCCACGTAGGGCATGCCACCGAGCTCCTTCGCGGAGCGTACGCGGACGTCGAGGCGTGCCTTGGCGAACATGCGGCCGAATTCCTCGGCCTTGTGCGCGTTGCCCGTCGCCAGAAAGATGTCCATGGCGGGAATGTGAGTGGGAGAGGCAGGAAATGCAAAGGGATAGGGGTAGGGATAGGGGTAGGGGCAGCACCGCGTGCTGCCCTAGGTGCAAAAGTGCAAATCGGCCTGCGGCCTGTGCAAAGGTGCAAAGGTGAAGCCAGCCCTGGCCGATGCCACTAAGTCGTGACGCGGTCCCGACCCTACCCGAGGCAGGAAGTGTGAACTCAAAGGGAAACCGGAGACCGGAGGATTGGCTGGGGGCATATATGGCACCGCAGCATCTCTCCCGGTTTCCGCTCTCCCTTTGCTTGCCTATCTGGCCCTAGCCCCAGCCCTGGCTCTAGCCCTTTCCACGCCTTTCCCCACCTTTGCACTTTTGCACCT
>RFRI01000031.1 GCA_009924535.1 Verrucomicrobiota bacterium | reverse complement strand
GTCCGCATCGGCGTCGAGGAAGACACCCCGCGCGGCCAGCAGATCTCGATCGTCGCCGCCCAGAACTGGGTGATCTCCTTCCACGAAAACGACGAGGAGGTCTTCGAAGCCGTCGAGAAGCGCATCGCCGACAACAAGGGCAACATCCGCAAGTGGCACGCCGGCTACCTCGTCTACTCCCTGCTCGATACGCTCGTCGACCGGTTGCTCTACCAGACCGAAGAGATCGAGGACGCCACGACCGAGCTCGAAGACTCGATCCTCAAGGGCACCGACGACTGGGACCTCAACGAGGTCTACCGCCTCAAGCGCATCGTCGTGCGCCTGAGCCGCCTCGCCCAGCCACTCAAGGACATGGTGAGCGTGCTTGAACACTACGAGCACCCCCTCCTGCCGACCTCCTTGGACATGTACCTGCGCGACCTTTACGACCACGCGATCCGCGCGGCGGACCGCATCGAACATGCCCGCATGATCCTCCAGGACCTGCAGGAATACCACCACACCCAGCAGGAACGGAAGACGAGCGAAGTCATGCGCGTGCTGACGGTGATGAGCTCGATCTTCATCCCGTTGACTTTCTTGGTCGGACTGTGGGGCATGAACTTCCACTTCATGCCGGAGATCCATACCCCTTGGGGCGAGAAATATGGCTACTTCCTCGCGCTCGGTACGATGGCGGTGCTCGCCGGCGGCGTCATCTTCTGGATGAAGCGCAAGCGGTGGTTCTGAGGGCGCGAAGCGCCGGAATAGAGGGCTGAGTCGATGACTGGATCGATGACTGAATCGATCACAGAAGAGACACGTCAGCCAAAACCGACGACTGCCAGCCTAAGGGGGCAAGACACCCTGCCCTATCTGCCATCGACGCAGTCATCGATGCTGCCCTCGATGCAGTCATCCCCCTTCACGCGCAATCCTGGGCGTCGACGTCGAGGACGTCGATGACCTCGTCGTCGCCGAGGATCTTCGCGCGGAGAGGCAGCAGGGCCGCGAGGAGCGACTTCACGCCGGTGACGAGGTACCAGATGTGCACGCGATGCTGGTCCTGGACCTTCTCGAACGGACACGGGGCCGGGCCACGGATCTCGCAGAGGCCCGGATGCAGGCGCTCGAGCTCCTTGACCCACGCATCGGCGACGAAATTGACCTTCTCGGCGTTACGACCGCGGAAAACGTGCCGGATGAGGTGACGGTCCGGCGGGTAGCCGAATTCGGCCCGCTTCTCGAGCTCGGCGGCGGCGAAGCCATGGAAGTCGAGTCGCTTGGCGAACTGGATCGGGTCGGAAGCCGGCTGGAAACTCTGCACCACGACCACGCCCTCGAGGTCTCCGCGGCCCGCCCGGCCGGCGACCTGGGTGAGCAGTTGGAACGTACGTTCGGCGGCCCGGAAGTCCGGCAGCTGCAACGAAAGATCGGCGTCGATGATGCCCACCAACGTCACGCGCGGGAAGTCGAGCCCCTTGGCGATCATCTGCGTGCCGAGGAGCATGTCGTATTTACCAGCGCGGAAATCCGACAGGACTTTCCGGAACAGGTCCTTCTTGCCCATCGTGTCGGCGTCGATGCGGGCCACGCGGGCGCGCGGGAAGAGCTGGGCGATGGTCTCCTCGACCTTCTGGGTGCCGTAACCCTTCCAGCGGACCTTCGGCGATCGGCAGCTCGGGCAGAGCACCGGGGCGCGCTCCTGATGGTTGCACAGGTGGCAGCGGGCGGTGTCGTCCGTCCGGTGGAGCGTCAGCGAGACGCTGCAACGCTTGCACTGCACGGCCTCGCCGCAATCGGGACAGACCAACGAGCGCGAGTGTCCGCGACGGTTCAGGAAAAGGATCGTCTGCTCGCGACGTTCGAGGCGGGCGCGGATACCGTCGGTCAGTTCGCGGGAGAGGATGTGCTGCCCTTTCGAGTGCAGGACCTCGCGGCGCATGTCCACGATGCGGAAGGCCGGCATCGGGCGGTCGTCGACGCGCTTGGTCATCACGTCCAGGGCGTAACGTCCGGCCGTCGCGTTCTTCCAGGTTTCCAGCGAAGGCGTGGCGGAACCCAGCACGCAGGCCGCGCCGAGGATCGACGCGCGCATCACCGCGACGTCGCGGCCGTGGTACATCGGCGTCTCACCCTGCTTGAAGGAAGGCTCGTGCTCTTCGTCGACCACGATGAGGCGAAGATTCGGGAGCGGGGCGAAGACCGCCGAACGGGCGCCGACCACCACCCTCGCCTGCCCGAGCGACATCGCCATCCACGCGTCGAAACGTTCCCCGGCGGAAAGATGGCTATGCCAGACGACCACCTTGGCGCCGAGGTCGGCGAGGCGGGAACGAAGACGCCCGACCGTCTGCGGCGTGAGCGCGACTTCGGGGACGAGGAAGATCGCCGAGCCGCCTTCGGCCACGACCTTGCGGATGAGCGCCACGTAGACCTCGGTCTTGCCGGAGCCGGTGACACCGTGCAGCAGGTGCGCCCGGAAGGACTTCGAGTCGAGGGTCTTCGTGACCGAGGCGACGGCCGCGACCTGCTCAGGATTCAGGGTATGACCAGCCGAGGCCATGGTCTCCCCTTCGGCATAGGGGTCGTTATAAGCCACGCGCCAGAGCACGCTGGCGTCTTCCTTGACCGTGCCGGCCTTGATCAGCGCATCGACGGCTTGCTGGGCGATACCGAGGCCTTCGACCATCTTGGAACGATCAGCGGGCTCTTTCTGGCCAGCGAGGAAATCGATCACCTGCGCCTGGCGCGGGGCCTTCTTGCGGAGCTTCGCGAGCATCTCCGCGTCGGGCGGGGAGATCAGCGTGAGCAGGCGACGTAGCACCGGGCGGACGCCCTTACGCACCGCGGCGGGCAAGACGGTCTCGAGGACCGAGTTCAGGCCGCAGCCGTAATAGCCCGCCATCCACTCGGCCAGTTTACAACAGTCCGGCGTCATCACCGGCTGCTCATGCTCGAGCGACATCACGCTGCGAAGCTTCGCGGAGGGCGGCGGCTCAGCCGGGTATTTCCAGACCACGCCGATGCTGGTACGGCCGCCAAGCGGCACGCGGACCAGCTGGCCGACCTGCAGGACATCCTTCAGGGCCGCCGGGACAGAGTACGAGTAGGCCCGGGCCCCGCCGTCAAACGGGACCACCTCGGCGACGCCGGGTTCGATTTCTCCGAAGAGATCGGGCACAAGGGGAGGTTCGCCGAAGCGAAGCAGGGATTCAAGCGAGCGTTGCCGACACCGCCTGATTTACGCTCGGGCGTCGATATCCGAGCCCGGGACGCCCGAATGGGCCGCGATCCGGGCGCACATCAGGGCCCAGAAGCAGCCGATGCAATTGGCCACGACGAGCTGAAGGTCCATCGGCATGCTGTAGAAGATGAGCGTACCGGGGAACCACACGAAGTAGTTTGTCAGCAGGTTCGGGAGCACCAGGCGGCGATACCAACCCGGGCCCATCGCGGCGCGCAAGCGGGCGGTATCCCATCCGCAATCTTTCCACAGATGGGAGATGGCGTTGAACGGCGCACCGATGAAGATGGTGAAGCCGGCCATGTCCACGAAGACCTTAAGGAGGACCGTACGCGGGCTGGGTTCATTGCCGAACCAGACCCCCTGAAGGTGATAGAAGGAGGTGATCAGCATGCCCATCGAGCCCCACCAGACCATGCTATGGATGAGGTCGCCGACCGGATGGGGCCGGACGGAGCCCCGGCGTCGTAATACGCGACGACCAAGCCGGCCGCGGCCAGCATGATGATCGCCAACGGCAAGGCGTTGTCGCGGGCGGCCTTGATGCCGGCGGTCAGCGGCGAAGCGTCAGGTTCGCTCATGCGAGGAACTTGCGGAGCAGCTGGTCGATGAGGACCGGGTTGGCCTTGCCCTGCGTGCGCTTCATGATCGGTCCCTTGAGCGCGTTGATGGCCTTCTCGTTGCCGGCGCGGTATTCGGCGATGGACTTCGCCACGGCGGGATCGGCGATGACTTCCTGGACGATCTTCTCCAGTTCGCCGGTGTCGCTGTTCTGGCGGAGGCCCTTGGCGTCGACGATCGCGGCGGCGTCCTGGCCGGACTTGAACATCTCGGCGAAGACTTCCTTGGCCTGCTGCTTGGAGATCACGCCGTCGTCGGTCAGTTTCACCAGGCCGGCGAGCTGCGCAGGCTTGATGGGGCAGGACGCGAGCGAAACCGGCGCAGGAGCAGCTTGGTCGAAAGAACCGGCGGCACCGGCCGAAGCGGCGAGGTCGCGGAGCAGGTCGTTGGCGACGAGGTTGGCGATGCCCGACGGGTTGGTCGGGTGGGCGGCCACGGCGAGCTCGAACCATTCGGCGAGGGCGCGGTCGTTCACGAGCACCGAGGCGGCGGTGTAAGGCAGGCCGAGTTTCTCGACGTAGCGACGCTGGCGGTCGTAGAGGTTTTCCGGGACCTGCTTGGCCAGGCGCGTGACGGTCTGGCGGGAGATCTTCAAGGTCGGGATGTCCGGATCCGGGAAGTAGCGGTAGTCGTGGGCATCTTCCTTGTCGCGCAGCACGTAGCCACGGGCGAGTTCGGCGTTCCATCCGCGGGTCTCCTGCGTGATCGAGCGACCGGCTTCCAGTTCGCGGATCTGGCGGGCGGTCTCATAGATGACGGTATCGCGGACGCTCGAGATCGAATTAAGGTTCTTGGTCTCGGTACGCGTGCCGAGCTTCTCGGCCCCACGGCGGCGGACGGAGACGTTGCAGTCGCAACGCAGCTGGCCTTTCTCCATGTCGCAATCGGCCACACCGGCTTGGGTGAGCATGGCGACGAGCGAGCGCAGGAAGGCTTCGGCTTCGGCGGAGGAACGGAGGTCAGGCTCGGTGACGATCTCGAGGAGCGGCACGCCGGCGCGGTTGTAATCGACGAGGGAACCGCTGCCCGCATGGCTGAGCTTACCCACGTCTTCTTCGAGGTGGGCGTGGTGGATACGGATGAACTTATGCTCGCCCATCACGTTGCGCGAAGCGCCCGGGAGCTCGATCTCGACCTGGCCGCCGACGACGATCGGGAAATCCTTCTGGGTGAGCTGATAGTTCTTCGGATTATCCGGGTAGAAATAATTCTTACGGTCCCAGGCGCAGCGCTCCGGGATCTCGGCGCCCACGACGAGGCCGAAGAGGATGGATTTCTCGACCGCCTCGCGATTCACCACCGGCAACGTGCCGGGGAGTCCGAGGACGACCGGGTCGACCTGCTCGTTGGGTTCCTTGCCGAAGCCCCACGGGGACGACGCGAACACCTTGGCGCGGGTGTGCAGCTGCACGTGGACCTCAAGGCCGATGACGACTTCCCAATCAGAAGGAGAGGTGCTCATAGGGCGGCTTGCTGGTGGGCGAAACCGTGGGCGGCCTCGAAGAGGCGGCCCGCGGCGAGGAGTTTAGCTTCGGAGAGCGGCGCCCCGACGAGGTGGAAGCCGACCGGGAGATGGCCGGACTTGCCGCAGGGCACCGAGATCGCCGGGAGGCCGGCGAGGTTCGCGGGAATCGTGAAGATATCCTCGAGGTAGAGCTGTAGCGGATCCGAAGCCTTCTCGCCGACCTTGAAGGCAGGCGTCGGGACGGTCGGAGTGAGCAGCACGTCGACGCCGGCGAGGGCGGCGAGGTATTCGGCGCGGATCTTGGCGCGGGCGCGAAGGGCGCGGACGTAATAGGCGTCGGCGTAACCGGCGCTGAGCACGAACGTGCCGAGCAGGATGCGGCGCTTCACTTCGGGGCCGAAACCTTCGGAGCGGCTCGCCGTCATCATCTCGACCGGCGTGCCGGCGGAGGCGGAGCGATGGCCGTAGCGGACGCCGTCATAGCGACCGAGGTTCGAGGAAGCCTCGGCGGTCGCGACGACGTAATAGGTCGGCACCGCGAGGTCGGCCGAGGGCAGCTCGACCTCGGAGATCGCGCAACCTTGGGCGCGGTAGAATTCGACGGCGGCGTTGACCGCGGCGGCGACCTCGGGCGCGACGCCCTTGCCGAGGAAACCCTTCGGGATACCGATGCGCAGCTGTTTGGCTTCGCCGGCCGGCGTGAGCGTGCGGTCGGACGGTCCGAAGCAGGTCATGTCGCGCGCGTCGGCGGAGGCCAGCGCGTTGAGCAGGAGTTCGCAGTCTTCGATACTGCGGGCCATCGGACCGATCTGGTCGAGCGACGAGGCGAAGGCGACGAGACCGAAGCGGGAGATCAGACCGTAGGAGGGCTTCAGGCCGACCACGCCGCAATGCGAGGCGGGTTGACGGATCGAGCCACCGGTATCGGAGCCAAGCGAGAGCGGTACCAGGCCAGCCGCGAGGGCCGCGGCGCTGCCCCCGGAAGAGCCGCCCGGGATGCGGGCGAGGTCCCAAGGATTGAAGGTCTTGCGGACCGCGGAGTTCTCCGTGGAGGAACCCATCGCGAACTCGTCCATGTTCAGGCGACCGTAGAGGATCGCCCCGGCGGCGCGGAGGCGTTCGGCGACGTGGGAATCGTAAGGCGAGACCAACGGCGCGAGCATCTTGCTCGAACAGGTGAGCGGCTGACCCTTGACCGCGATGTTGTCCTTGATCGCGACCGGGATGCCTTCGAGCGGACCCCTGCCCTGCCCGGCCTTGCGGCGGGCGTCGGAAGCATCGGCCTGCGCGAGCACGTCGACGTGGTCGAGGTGCGTGAAGGCACCGACCTTTTCGTTCACCGCCTGGTAGCGGACGATCAGGGCTTCGCAGAGGGCGCGGGACGTGAGCGTGCCGGCCGCGAGGCGGCGGCCAAGCTCGGCGGCGGAAAGCGTATGGAGCGCGTCGGCCATGGCTTAGGATTCGTCGTCCACGACGCGCGGGACGGAGATCTGCCCGTCGCGCGAGGCGGGGGCGATGCGGGTGACGGCTTCGGCGCCGAGGACCGGACCCGGCTCGTCGGAGCGGAGCGCGGACTCGTCGACGACGCGGGCGTCGTCGATCGTCGCGGGCAGGTCGGCGTCCGCCAGCGCCTGGAAGTGACCCAGGATCTGGTTGAGCTGCGACGCGTAGAGGGCCTTCTCCTCGGCCGTGAGGCTGAGGCGGGCGAGCTTCGCGAGGTGGTCGATGTCGAAACCTTCGGCCATGGGGATCAGCGGCGGACGGTCCAGCCGGCGCCCTTCTCGAGCGTCGCGATGACCACGCCGAGGGCTTGGTTGGTTTCTTCGTCGGTGAGCGTGCGGGCTGCGTGACGCCAGCGGATCTCGAAGGCGAGGCTGCGGTGGCCTTCGGGGAGACCCGGGCCGGTGAAGACGTCGAAGCAGCTGACCGACTCCAGCGCGAACTCCTTGCCGGCGGCCTTGGAGGCGCCCTGGCGGACGCGGCTTTCGACTTCGGCGGCGGCGACGCCGACCGGGACGATGACCGCGACGTCCTTCGTGACGGGCGGGAAGGAAGAGAACGCCTCGAAGCGCGGGATCTTGCGGGCTTCGGCGAAGGCCGAGCGCGGGAAGCAGACTTCGCCGGCGATGACGGAGCTCTTCAGGCCGAGGGAACGCGTCCAGCGGAGGTCGAGGACGCCGCAGGCGCCTTCCGCGGCGCGACCGCGGTCGACGAGGGCGGCGGCGTGGTCGGCCTGCCAGAGACCGCCGGTGGCGGCGGCGAACGAAAGACGGACGGAGGCGACGCCGGCGAGCGCGGCGGCATCCTGCAGGAGGCGCTTGGCGCGGAGGGCGTCGAAGGCTTCGCGGGACTTCCACGAGCGCGTCACCGGTTCGGCGACGATCGCGAAGGCGACGGAGATGAATTCGCGCACCGTGCCATCGGCCTGCGGACGGAAGACCGTGCCGACCTCGAAGAGGCCGCGCGGGTCGGCGTGCACCGAGAGATTGAGCGCGAGGGCTCCGGCGAGGCCGGGGACGAGCGAGGCGCGGAGGTGCGTCTGTTCGGCCGTCAGCGGGTTATCCATCGCGACGAGGGCGGCCTTGTCGGCGCCCAGCGTACGTTCGAGTTCCGCGGCGTCGCGGAGCGAGTAGTGGCAGCACTCCGTGAAACCGGCGCCGACGAGGCGGGCGGAGATTTCGCGGGTGAAGACGGACGTCAGCGCGTCCTCGTCGCCCGGGAGCGGAGCGATCGGACGGCCGGCGGGCACCTTGTCGGTGCCATGGATGCGGATGAATTCCTCGACGAGGTCGATCGGACGGGTCACGTCGGAACGGAACGAAGGCACCAGGACTGAGAAGCCGGTGGCGGAAGCCTTGACCGTGAAGCCCAGACGAGCGAAGGCCGCGGAGACATCGGCATCGGCGATCGGCGTGCCCAGTTTGGCGGCGACGTAGCCGGCAGGGAGTTCGATGGTGACGTCGGCGCGCGGAGGCTGGCCGACGGCGACGGCGGGACCGGCCACCTGGGCGCCGGCGAGTTCGACGAGGAGATCCGTGGCGAGGCGCGAGGCGAGCTCGACGCCGGCCGGATCCACGTCACGGGCGAAGCGATGGGAAGAGTCGGTCGAGACGCCGAGGCGGCGCGCGACGCGGCGAATCTCGCCCGGGCGGAACCACGCGGCTTCGAGGAGGACGTCGGTCGTGGAGTCGGTCACGCCGGAATCGACGCCACCCATCACGCCGGCGACGACGAGCGGGCGCTGGGCGTCGGCGATGACGCACACGCCAGTCTCGAGCTTCACCTTCTTGCCGTCGAGCAGGACGATCTCTTCGCCTTCGCGGGCCGGGCGGGCTTCGAGGCCTTCGGCGACCTTCTTCGCGTCGAACGCGTGGAGCGGCTGGCCCAGTTCGAGCAGCACCCAGTTCGTGATATCGACCACGTTGTTGATCGGACGGAGGCCGGCGGCCTCGAGGTCGCGACGGAGCCATGCCGGGCTCGGGCCGACCTTCACGTTCTTCAGCGTGCGGAGCGTGTAGTAAGGGCAGAACTCGGAGGACGAACGGATGAACTTCACCGCATCGGCGGCGGAAGGCGCGGCGGCGAGGCCGGCGGGCGTCTTCACCGTGAGCGGCTTGAGCGTGAGGCCGAGCGCGGCGGCGAGGTCGCGGGCGACGCCGCGGATGCCGAGGCAATCACCGCGATTCGGCGTGACGGAGATCTCGAGCACCGTATCCGGCGCGCCGAAAAGGGAATTGAGGGGCGTGCCGAGGGCCGGCTGGCGCGGCGTGAGGATGAGCAGACCGTCCTCACCCTTGCCCAGGCCCAGTTCTTCGGAGGAGCACATCATGCCCGCCGAGTCGACGTCGCGGAGCTTCGAGACCGAGATCGCGAAACCGCTCGGCATGACCGTGCCCGGGAGAGCGACCGGCACCCGGTCACCGGCCTTGAAATTCTTGGCGCCGCAGACGATCTGGCGGATCGCGCCATCGCCGACGTCCACCTGGCACACGCTGAGGCGATCGGCCTTCGGGTGCTTCTCGAAGGACTTGATCTCGCCGACCACCACGAGGGGCAGCGGGGCGAGGCCGAAGGTCGTGACCGACTCCACCTCGAGGCCGAGCATCGGGAGGACTTCCGCGACGCGTTCGGCGGTGACGCCGGCGAGGTCGAGGTGACGGGAGAGGGCTTGGAAAGAGACTTTCATGGCTTAGGCGAACTGGCGCAGGAAGCGCGTGTCGTTGTTGTAGAAGTGGCGGATGTCGTCGATGCCGTGGACCAGCATCGCGATGCGTTCGAGGCCGAGGCCGAAGGCGAGGCCGGACCATTCGTTCGGGTCGAGGCCGCAGAGCTCGAGGACCTTCGGGTCGACGAGGCCGCAGCCCATGATCTCGAGCCAGCGGTCGGACAGGCGGCCTAGGTTGGGCGAGCGGAGGTCCATCTCGAAGGACGGTTCCGTGAACGGGAAGAACGACGGGCGCAGGCGGATCTCGGCGTCGGCGCCGAACGTCTCCTTCACGAAGAAGTCGAGCACGCCGCGGAGGTCGGCGAGCGTGACGTTACGGTCGATCCAGAGACCTTCGACCTGGTGGAAGTTGGCGGAGTGCGTCGCGTCGACGGCGTCGCGACGGAAGCAACGGCCCGGAGCGACGATGCGGAACGGCGGCTTGCGCGAGAGCATCGTGCGGACCTGCACGCTGGACGTGTGCGTGCGGAGCAGGATCGCCTCGTCGGCCTTGCGCGGAGCGTCGGCGGAACGGAACGCCTTCGGCATGTAGAG
>RFRI01000004.1 GCA_009924535.1 Verrucomicrobiota bacterium | reverse complement strand
TCTCAGGCGTACGGACGCGGGCGAGGGCGCGATGGGCTTCGAGCTGGACGCGCGGATTGGTGTGGGAGAGGAAGGGCGTGATGAGGCTGATGTCCGTCGCGCCGCGGGCGCCGAGGGACTTGCCGAGTTCGCGCAGGCCGACCTGGAGGCTCACGGGATCCTTGCTCTGCAGGAGCACGGCGAGGTGGGCCGTCTCGGCGGTGCGGCCGCTCAGGAGCCAGGCGGCGTGACGACGGGTGACGTCATCCTTGGCCCAATCCTTGAGGGCGGCCTGGAGTTCGGCGACGGGGAGCTTGGCGAGTTCGCGCCGGGATTGTTCGAAATCCCAGCGGTTCGGGGAAAGGAGGCCGGCGAGGAGCTCCGGCGTCGGCTTGCCGAGCACCGGCTGCCAGGCGAGCGGCTTGGCGTTCTCGGGGAGGATGCGCCAGATGCGGCCGCTGACCTTGTCGCGACGCGGGTCGCGGAAGTCGACCTCGCCGTGGTTGATGATCGGGTTGGTCCAGTCGGCGACGTAGAGGGCACCGTCCGGGCCCATCTTCGGGGTGATCGGACGGAAGGAGACGTCGCTCGTACGGACGACGTCGGGCAGTTCCTTTGTCACGTAGCCGGACTTCGGGGCGTCGGAGACGCTGAAGTCGTTGAAGCCGAAGCGGACGATGCGGTGCGCGCGGAAGTCGCAGGTGATCGCGTTGCCTTGCCAGTCCGGGCCGAAGAGCGGGCTGTTGATGAGAGACGTTCGGTGTTCGGGTCGTAGGCGAAAGCCACGCCGGAGTTGGCGCGCACGAGGCCCCACGGGGTCTCGAGGTGAGAGTGGATGTAGATCGTCTGATGGAAGTAGAGGCGACCATCGATGCCCCAGTGCAGCGTGTGGACGATGTGGTGCGTGTCTTCGGTGCCGAAGCCGCTGAGCACGATGCGACGGTCGGCGAGGACGCCGTCGGCGTTCGCGTTGGTAAGGTGCAGGAGTTCGGTGCTCGCGCCGACGTAGACGCCGCCGAAATTGTCGGGGGCGACGCCGGACGGGATGAGCAGGCGGTCGGCGACGATGCGGGAGACGTCGGCGATGCCGTCGTGGTTGGTGTCTTCGAGCAGGATCACCTTGTCGTTGCCGGTGGACGGACCGAACTTGGCGGAATTGCCGGCCATCTGCGCGGCGAGGTCTTCCGGGTTAACCTGCGGGTAGGTGTTGGACGTCGCGACCCAGAGGCGGCCGGAGGTGTCCCAGTTCATGTGCACCGGCTTCTCGAGGAGCGGGTTCTCGGCGAAAAGCGAGATACGCAGGCCGTCGGAGAGTTTGAACTCCGGGGCGGGCAGGGAGGCGCGGACTTCGAGCTTCGCCGGGGTCTTCGGTTCGGGCGGCAGCGTGCTGGGCTGGCCGGCCGAGACGGCGATGGCGTCGGCTTCGGCTTTCTCGATCAGGGGGTCGAACTTCGGGATTTCGACGGCGTTGTTGCCCTGTTCACGCTTACGGAAGCCGAAGATGTAGGTGTAGTTCGCGGGACGGCTGCGGTGGAAGAAGAGGGAGTTCTTGCGGAGGATCGACGC
The DNA here is from genome assembly GCA_009924535.1 of Verrucomicrobiota bacterium. Taxonomy (GTDB): domain Bacteria; phylum Verrucomicrobiota; class Verrucomicrobiia; order Opitutales; family UBA953; genus UBA953. The sequence goes on along the minus strand of RFRI01000004.1, from coordinate 15,743 downwards.
GCGCAGGGCCTCCGCGGCGGACGAAGGCTGGTCCCATCCGTCTTTGTTCACTATCCAGCCGAGCTGGGCGGCGAAGCCTTCGCTGAGGGCGCGATAACCGCGTTCGGTGAGGTGGATGCCGTTGTCCGTACCGAGGTCGAGGGCGATGCCGTGTGATTTCCATTCCGCCCGGATGAACGGCACGTTCTTTTCGGCGGCGAGTTCGGCGAGGCTCCGGCCATAGGCGGCAAGCATCGCGTTGTGTTCGGCGGGGTCAGGCAGGCCGGGTCGGGAACCGCGGAGGTCTTCGTGGGCGATCGGCCCGAGGATGACGAAGCGGACCTTGCCGCCGGCGCTGTGCTTCGTGATCAGGTCCATCAGCTGGGCGACATCACGCTTCAGGCGGGCGGGCGTGTGTTCCGTGCCATAGCGGGCAGGATCCGGATTGAGGGCCGGGTCGTTCTTGCGATAGGTGAGTTCTTCGAGCGAAGCGGCCATGCCGTAGCCGATGATAGCGACGGTCGGCTTCACGACGGCGAGTTGCTCCTCGAGCAGCTCGACGCCTTTGGCGACCGGATCGAAACTGGCGCGCGAAGCACCGAGGGGCGTATCGCCGGAGTAACCAAGGTTGCGCACGGCGAAGTTCTTTCCCGGGAATTCCTGACGCATCTTCGTCTCAAGGAGACCATAGTTGCTCTCGCGCTCGATGAGCACGTCGCCGATGAGGAGCACGCGGTCGCCATCCTCGAGGGTGAGTTTGCGGCTTTCGCCGGCGGCGCGGGCGGCCGGCTGGAAGGCGATGAGGGCACAGAGTGCCAACAGGGTATGGAAGCGGGGCATGTCGGGATTGGAAAACGGTTTGGCGAGGTTGGCGAGGCGACTTTCGACCTCAGGCCGACGAAGTTGTTGCCATCGGACGACCTTTAAAATCGCTCAATTAAACCGACTGCTCGAAATCAGTCCGCGAACTGCGGCCAACGTGCCCGGAAAGCCAGCTGAGCGTCCTTGTCGGGAATCACCGGGCGGGCCGGGTCTGCCAGGAACTTGAGCGGGAAGGCGGGCTTGAGGTGGAGCACGTGAACAGTCGACTCCTTGACCTCGAAGACCGCAAACCACGCTCCGCAACCGATGTCGAAAAGGTCGCCGTGGCGGCTACGGATCCGGCGCGTCCGATGCGGGCTGGGATCGCGGCTGAGGATCTCGAGCAGGCGCGCCTCGAAATCGACGGACCATTCCTGCCTCAGCCAAGCCATATGCTCGAGGGCCTGCGGCGAGAAGCGCACCGTGAAGGCCGGTGGCGCGTCGAGGGCAGCGTCCACCTCGTCGATCCAGCCCGCCTTGGCGTCGGGAAAGGAATCGTATGACGGGATGTAAGGCTTGATGTCGAAGATCGGCGTGCCGTCGACGAGGTCGCACGGGCCGAGGATCAATTTCCCTTTCCTGATCTCGATCAGTTGCACCGGCGTGATGCCGATCGGATTGGGACGGTGCGGGGAGCGCGTGGCGAAGACGCCGCGACGTCGGGAGGGGCCGCGCGGCGGCAGGACTTCCGGCCGCCAATCCTTGTTGCGATGGAACCACCAGATCAGCCAGACCCGGTCGAAGCCCTCGAGGTCCTTGAGAGCCTTCTGGTATTTGTCGCCCGGAAGCATCTCGAGCACGTTCGTCTCGGGCTGCTTCTCGTCGGGTTGGTGACGGGCGTCGAATTTCAAAGGCTTACCTGAGCGGATGAAGCCGATGGGCGTGATGGTGAGTCCCGGATCCAAGATGACCAACGCCTAGGCCACGCAGGGCAAAAGGCAAAGATTCATTGTCTTACCATGGTGCCATCGTTAGCCGTCTTCCTCCGCCATGTCCGCCGAGGTCATCAATCTCTCCTGCTATAAGTTCGCTCCGTTGGAGGGGCTGGAGGAGCTGCGGGTGAGCTTGCAGGAGGTCGCGAAGGCCCAGGGGCTTAAGGGCACGATCCTGCTGGCGCCCGAAGGCATCAACTTCTTCCTCGCAGGCACCCATGCCCGGCTGGCGGTCATCCTGGAGGTCATCCGCGCCGTGCCCGGGCTTGCCGGCATCGCGCCCAAAGAGAGCCCGAGTTCGGAGCAGCCGTTCAAGCGGATGCTCGTGAAGATCAAGAAGGAGATCATCGCTTTCGGCGTCGAAGGCGTCGACCCCGCCCGTCGCCCGTCCGCCAAGATCTCGGCGCAGCAGCTGAAGCAGTGGCTGGACGAAGGTCGCCCGGTGACGTTGCTCGACACGCGTAACGACTACGAGATCCGTATGGGCACGTTCAAGGGGGCCGTCGTCCCGCAGATCTGGAATTTTCGGGATTTCCCCGCGGCGGTGGAAAAACTTCCGGCGGAGCTGAAGTCGCAGCCCGTCGTGATGTTCTGCACCGGCGGTATCCGCTGCGAGAAGGCGGGTCCGTTCATGGCCATGCAAGGCTACACCGATGTGCTGCAGCTCGACGGCGGTATCCTGAAGTATTTCGAAGAGGTGGGCGGCGCTCATTACGATGGAGAGTGCTTCGTCTTCGATGAACGCGTGGGCGTAGGACCTGACCTGCGCGAGACCGGCTCGGTCATCTGCTTCAATTGCCAGATGCCGTTGACCGTCGAGGACCAGAGGCGTCCCGACTACGTCTATGAGCAGACTTGCCTGCATTGCGTCGCCGGCAAGCCGAAGGGCCGGGGTAATACGGCCCAGCGCGGCGCGTGAGTCTTACCAGCGCAGTTCGGCGAGACTGAAGACGCGACGGGCGCTGTTCGGCAGGCGTGCCTGCAGCGACTCGTCATCTTTGTCGCTGAGGATGCCGGTGCGGAGCAACACGCTGTCGAGGCCGGCGCCGGCCGCCCCGGCGACGTCGTGCTCGGGGCTGTCGCCGATCGCCAGGATCGTCATCGGGGGCGGATTGCCGAGCGCGGCTAAAGCGGTGCGATAGATATCAATATGCGGCTTGCCGAAATAGCGGAGCACGGCGCCTTTGCGCTCGAGCTCGAGGGCGATGGCGCCGGCCGAGGGTCGGACGCCTTTGGGCGTGAGCATCTCGAGGTCGGGGTTGCAGACGGCGATCGTCACGCCGCGTTGGGCGGCCTTGGTCAGGTCGCGGATCTGTTCGCGCCAATTGCGGTCGGGTTCCTGGCAGGCGGCGAGGATGATGCCGTCCGCTTCATCGGGCCAAGCGAGCGTGAAGCCGAGGTCGCCGAAGCCGTAGTCGTCGCCGGGCTTGCCAGAGATATGGACTTTGGCGCCGGCACCGAAGCCGGCGCCGAGGGCGCCGGAGCGGATCGCGGCCTGGGCGGCGTCGCCCGACGTGACCACGGCGTCGAAGTGCTCCGGGCCGAAGCCGAATTTCGCGAGGCGGACGATGTTGTCGGCGCCGGTCTTGGCGGAGTTGGAAAGCACGGCGACCTTACCGCCGCTTTCACGGAAGCGGCGCAGCGCCTCGGCGGCATGCGGGTAGGCGACGGTGCCGTCGTGCAGCGTGCCGAACTGATCGACGAGGAGGGCGCCGTATTGGCCGGCGATCTCGGAAAGTCCGGCGATGGGCGAAAACAGGCTCATGCGAAGGCGATCTCGTGGCCGAGGGAACGCCAGGCCAGACGGGCGGCGCCAGCGGCGGCCTCTTCGCTCCAGGAGGAAAGCTGCGGTACGTTGAGCGCGGTGGCGCGCAAGGTCATCCAGGTCGCGCTGCGGGAACCGCCACCGGCATGGCGGACGCTGCGCAAGGCCGGGCAGCCGAGTTCACGGAGTTTCGCGAAGCCCGTCTGCTCAACGCGGGCGAAGGCCTCGTAGATACCTTGCAGGAATTCGGCATCGGACGCCGGTCTCGGCGTGAGCCTAGGCGCGAGTTTCGCATCGGCGATAGGGAAGCGTTCGCCGACGGAGGGCAGCGGGTAGTAATCGGTGCCGGTGGGCTTGGCCGGGTTGAGCGAAGGTTCGAGCGCCGCGAGCTGTTCCGCGTCGAAGCACTGGAGCAGCGTCTTGCCGCCGCAGTTCGAAGCGCCGCCGGCGAGCCAGGTTTCGCCGAGGCGGTGGCTATAGATGCCGAGTTCGGGCGCGAAGATCGGTCGGTCGCTGAGCAGCTTGAGTACGATGGTCGAGCCGAGCGCCGTGGAGGCTTCGCCGGGTTCGGTCGCGCCGCTGGCAAGGAAGGTCGCGCAACCATCGGTCGTGCCGGCTGCGATGGTGATCCCTTCGGGGATGCCAAGCGCGATGGCTGCCTGCGCCGAGACGTGTCCGATCGGCGTGCCCACCGGGACGACTTCAGGCAGGATCCCGGGAGAGAGTCCGAAGCCGCGGAGCCAGTCCGGCCAGCTACGAGTGACCGGATCATAGCCTGTCTTCAGCGCATTATTCTCGTCGGTCTGCCAGTGCGTGGCGCCGAGGCAGCCGTTGATCCAGTCGGCCTGATGGACGATGCAGTGCAGGCGGGGAAGCTTTACCCATTCCAGCGCGCGGGCGGCCGGCGAAGTGGCGCCGTGGGCTGCGCTTTCGCGCGGGGCGAGCGACTTGATCTTGGCGGCGAGGTCGCCCGTGTCGGCATCATCGTACATACGGGCCGCGGCGAGCGGTCGGTTATGGTTGTCGACCGGGAGGATCGTGCCGGAGGTGGCGTCGACGGCGATGGCGCGGGCGCCGGCGAGGTCGAGTTTGAGGCTGAGTTCGTCGAGGGCCGTGCGGCAGCCGTTCCACCAATCTTCCGGGGATTGCTCGCGGCGGGCTCCCGTGATCTTCGTCGCCGGTAGTGTCGCGGAGCCCAGTCCGAGGATCTTGCCGGACGCATCGACGGCGACGGCGCGCACGCCGGAGGTGCCGAGGTCGAGTCCGATGACGAAGCCGTGCATGCGGGTTTATTGAGGGACGGGGGTGGGGTGGGCAAGGACTGAGGAAGGTATTGGCGGTAAGCGGTTGGCGGTTGAAAAAGCAACGAGGAGAAATGGGAGGCCAGCCATATCATGGGTTTTGGCGCGGTTATGCTTTCTTCCTTACCGCCACCCGCTGACCGCTTCTTACCTTAATTTTAGCTCGTCCCAGCTCTTCAGTCCACAGGTCTTCAGGTAAGGTTCGGCCGCGGCTTTCCATTCAGCAGTGCCGGCGGACTTGAAAAGGAACCAGATCGGGCGCTTCTGGTCGGGTTCCGAGACCGTGCCGGGTTTGTTGCTCCAGAGGCCGAAGCGCAGCCCTCCTTCTTTGGCATGATCGACGTGGCGATGATAGTGGAAGGCGTCGACGGCATCACCGAGGCGCACGACCTTTTCCCAGGCGTAGGCGTAGGCTGCGGCTTGTTCGACGAGCGCTTCGGCACGTTGGGTGACGTCGAAGCCTTGTTCGGTGAAGCTGAGGCGGCGTGGCTTGCCGGCGTAGAGCATTTCGGGCGTCGCCAGTTTCTTGGTGAGCACCTCGAGGTTCTTAAAGGTCACCTTCGGCGTGTTGTCATTGAACGACACCTTGTCGAGCCAGGTGCGCGGATCGCGAAGATTGGCAGGGTAGGGATGGAAGGCCAGGTTCCAGTCGAAGTCGCCGCGTTCACGGGCACGTTTCGCGAAGAGTTCGAGCAGGGTGCGGCCTGGGCAGGCTTGGAGCGGATCCCGGTTATTCTTGGCTGTCCAGTTGTGCTCCAAGGAGAGGTAGATGCGGGCGTAGGTCGAATGCCGACGAAGGGATTCCCAGGCGAGGCGGACTTGGTCTTCGTATTGCAGGGCGACTTCCTCGGCCGTCGCCGGCCCCATCTGATGCCATTCATGATGGGAGTTCACTTCATTGCTGACGATCCAGCCCCAGGCACGTCCGTGCGTGGCGTCGTCGGCCGACCAACGGTGGGCGATGAAATCGGTGAGCGCCTTGTAGCAGGCGCGTCCTTCGGGGGTGACCGTATCGGAGGCCATCGTGATGCCCTTGACCGGGTCGGCCTTCGGGTGGATGGTCAGTTTCCGGATGCGTTCGTCGGGCGAGCGCACGGTGGTGACGATGAGGGTGACGACGACGCCCTTGTCGCTCAGGGGTTTGATCTGCCGGTCCATCGCTTCGACGCTCTTCTGGTTGATCGCGAATACGAAGCCATCGGCCGAAGCGGTGGGTTGCCCTGGCTTGGCCTCCTTCTCGGACGCGAGCAAGGCGTTGAGCCTGAGGTTGAGGGTGGCGTGATGAATGCCCAGTTCGAGGGCGTCGGGTATCATCTGGACTTGGATACCCTTGGGGCTGCTCGTGGTCGGGTAGGGGGTCGCATCCGGAGCCGCCCACGCTGTCCCGGAAAGGCAGAGGCAGGCGAGAAGCAACGAACGCATGAAGGGGAGACAGTTTGGCGAAGGGAAGGTTTCAATGGTAATGGGCTGCCGATTTGCCCATGAGCGTTGCCGATTGACGGATACGGACTCCCCTTCATTAATCCTCATAACCCCATGCGACTCCTGGTACTTCTTCTCTGTGTGGTCGGCGGCCTGCTGTCCGCCGCTCCGGCCAAGCAACCGAACATCGTGTTCATCTTCTCCGATGACCACGCCTATCAGGCTATCAGCGCCTACGGCGATGCGCGGAAACTGAACCAGACCCCGAACATCGACCGCCTGGCCAAGGAAGGCATGCGTTTCGACCGCGCCCTCGTCACCAATTCCATCTGCGGTCCGAGCCGCGCCGTCATCCTGACCGGCAAGTATTCGCATCTGAACGGTTTCTATAACAACACTAACTCGGTTTTCGACGGCACCCAGCTCACCTTCCCGAAACTCCTCCAGAAGGCCGGGTACCAGACCGCCATCATCGGCAAGTGGCACCTTATCAGCGATCCCACCGGCTTCGACTTCTGGCAGGTGTTGCCGGGGCAGGGTGTCTATTACAACCCGCCGATGAAGAATGCGCAGGGTATGGTGAAGACCCAGGGCTACGTGACCGACATCATCACCGACCTTTCCCTCGGCTGGCTTAGTAAGCGCGACAAGACCAAGCCCTTCGTGCTCATGTGCCAGCATAAGGCCCCGCATCGCGAATGGGAACCGAACATCAAGGACCTCGGCTTCGATAAGGATCGCGTGTATCCTGAGCCGCCCACGCTCTTCGACGATTTCGCCCACCGCGCCAAGGCCGTCGGCGAGAACGACATGACCCTGGAGAAGACCATCACGCCCAAGGACATGAAGCTCATCCGTCCGCCCCAGCTCGATGCCGAGCAGTCGTCGGTCTGGGACTCCTATTACGAGCCGCGTAACGAGGCTTATCGTAAGGCCAACCTTTCGGGCAAGGAACTCGTCCGCTGGCGTTACCAGCGTTACATGCACGACTACCTCGCTTGCGTGAAGTCGGTCGACGACAACGTCGGCCGCGTGCTCAAGTATCTCGAGGCCGAGGGCCTCGCCGAGAACACCATCGTCATCTACTCCGCCGACCAAGGTTTCTACCTCGGCGAGCATGGCTGGTTCGACAAGCGCTGGATCTTCGAGGAGTCCGTCCGTACGCCGTTGCTCGTCCGCTGGCCCGGAGTGACCAAGCCTGGTTCCGTCAGCAAGGCGCTCGTCTCCAATGTCGACTACGCCCAGACCTTCCTCGCCATGGCCGGCCTGCCTTCGCCCGCCGAGATGCAGGGCCGTAGCCTGACGCCGATCCTCGCGGGAGAGACTCCGGCCGACTGGCGCAAGGAGTTCTACTACCACTACTACGAATACCCGCAGCCGCATCACGTCGCGCCGCACTACGGCATCATCACGGACCGTTACAAGCTTGTCCGTTACTACGGCAACGGCGAGACCACGACCGACCTGTTTGACAACGAGAAGGACCCGCTCGAATTGCGCAGCTACTTCGGACAGCCCGGCTACGAAGCCGTGCAGGCCGACCTCGAGACGCGTCTCGCCAAGCTCCGCAGCGACCTGAAGGTCCCCGCCGTCGACGACGAGTATGCGACCGGCGAGAAGAAGATGCCCGGACGTAATGGCGAGAACGCCGGCAAGAACGGCGGCAAAAAGGGTAAGGCGTCGCCGAAGGCCCCCGAAGCCAAGTAAACCTTACTCGCCGACCTTCGCGGCAGCTTGCTTGCCCTTCGCCTTGCCCGCCTTGTCGCCGACAGGGTCGTAGGCAGGGTTCGGCTTAGGAAGCTGGGCGTCGACCGACTTCAGCCAGGCGTCGAGGCGCGTACGCAGGGCCTTGGCGCGATCGGGCTGAGAGGGGGCGAGATCCTTCGTTTCGCTGACGTCGTTCGCCAGGTCGTAAAGTTCGTCGCGGTCGTCTTCGTAGAAGTGCACCAGGCGGAAGTCGCCGCTGCGGATGGCGCTGTAAGGCGTAGCGCCGCCGGGATGGTAGTGCGGGTAGTGCCAGAAGATCGCATCGCGATCGGGCTTGGCGCCGGACTTAAGGAGAGGCGCGAGGCTGATGCCGTCGACGACGGACTGCAGCGGCTTCACGCCGGTCATCTCGAGCAGCGTCGGGTAGAGGTCGGGCGTGATGGTCGGAAAGGCTTCGAGTGCGCCGATCTTGGTCACGCCGGGCCAGAAGACGATGAGCGGTACGCGGACGCCGCCCTCGTAGGCCGACCCCTTGCCGGCGCGGAGCGGGGAGTTGTCGGTCGTCGGCAACAAGCCGCCGTTATCGGTCGTGAAGATGATGATCGTGTTATCTTCGAGCTTCAGGCGTTTGAGCGCGGCGCGGATCGTGCCCAGCGCATCATCGACGCTCGTGACCAGGGCGGCATAGGTCGCGTTCTTCTGCTTCAGGTCCGCGACCTTCTCGGCCTTGTCCTGGAATTTCGCGATGACCTCGGGCTTACCGGCGATCGGTTGGTGGACGGCGTAGTGGGGCAGGTAGATGAAGAACGGCTTACCTTTGTTGGTCTCGATGAACTTCACCGCCTCGCTGGCTTCGCGGTCGGTGAGGAACTCTCCGGCCGGGCCGTCCTTCAGGGTCGGGATGCCGTAAGGTGACACGTAGCGAGGGGGCTGGCCGCGATGGTAGCCGCCGATGTTCACGTCGAAGCCATGCTTATCGGGATAGTACGCTTCATCGCCTTCCTTCAGTCCGGGCGTCAGGTGCCACTTGCCGATGCTGGCGGTCGCGTAACCGGCTGACTTGAACTGTTCGGCGATCGTGATCTCTTCGAAGGCGAGGAATTTCTGCCAGTCAGGAATCCGGAGCTTCGCCTTGGGCCGTTCGTGACCGGTGATCCAGTCGGTGAGATGGAGGCGGGCCGGATACTTGCCGGTCATCAGCGCGGCGCGGGTCGGAGAGCAGACCGTGCAAGCCGAGTACCCGTTGGAAAAGCGGACGCCGTCCTTGGCGAGCTGGTCCACATTGGGCGTCTCGTAGAACCGGCTGCCGTAGCAGGAGAGGTCGGTCTGGCCCATGTCATCGACCAGGATGACGATGACGTTCGGGTGACGGACAGGGGCGGTTTCGGCGGCGGGCAGCCCGGTCAGGGCGAGCAGGGTGAGGAAAAGGGGGCGAAGCATGCGGTTTAGCGTTATGGCGGAGCAAATACGGAGGTCGACTTATCTCAAGGGCAATAGGGTTAAAACCTTCGGGTTGAAGGAAAATGGGTTTGTCAGAAAGCCTTCATCTCCTAACATAGTCGTAGGATTCACCCCACCACTTCCGCTCATGTCCAAATTGTTCTCCGTTCTCAACATCTTGATGCTCTGGGCTTCGGCCTTCGGCGCCGGCGCCCCCGGTTCGGTCGGCATGTTGCAGGGCGCCGCCGTCGCCGTCGAAGCGCCTGACGAGCGCATGAGCATCGCCGCGGGCAAGATCGGCTGGAGCCTCGCCAAGGCCAAGGAGGTCGCCGCCAAGGACCGCGACCTCCACGTCTCCGCCGACAACCGTCTTTTCTACGCCTGCAAGTTCGTCGCGCCGGTGGGATCTCTGCCCGGCGCTGCTTCGGCTATCCAGACCGGCCCGGATACCTCTACCTTCACGGGCACCCCGCCCACGGTCACCGCCACCAGCGCCTTCCAGCTGCATAGCCGTCCGGGCGCCTCGAAGGTCCTTTACCTCGACTTCAACGGTCACACCACCCCGGCAGGCGTGTGGCAGTCCACCCCGATCGTGACGCCTGCCTTCAAGCTTTCCGGCACCACTTCTGCGACCGACCAGCTTAACCTGAATGCCATCCGCGACATCTGGCTCCATGTCGCCGAAGATTTCGCCCCTTGGGATATCGACGTCACCACCGAGCAGCCTCCGACGACGGCCCGGGGTCAGCGCTGCGTCATCGGTGGTAGCGTGATGGATTGGATGGGGGTCTCCGGAGTCATGGGCGTCGCGCACCTCGGTTCCTTCGGCGGTGCCATCAACGGCAACGACGACAATAATTTCGTCTTCATCGACAATAACTTCCCCTCGATGAAGCCCACGACTACCAACGTCGAGGTGACTATTCTCTGCGTCGCGCACGAGGTCGGCCATACCGTCGGCCTTAACCATTGGGGCGAAACCGCTTCGGGTACCGGTCAGGCTTATACCGTCGGCCACACCGTCACCGGATACACGGGCATCACTTCCGTCTGTCCGATCATGGGCAACAGCGGCTTGGTCGGCTGGCCGTCTGCGTGTAATCTGAACCAGTGGTCTAAGGGGGATTATCCCTTCGCTTACGCCCAGACCACGGGCGGTCTCCAAGACGATATCGCGATTATCTCAACCTTCGCCCCCAAGGTCACCGACGACCACGGGAACACGCTGGCGACGGCTACCGTCGTCTCTGGTACGTCAATCACCGGCGGCGGCGTCATCTCGGACAGCTCCGACGTCGACCTGATGAAGATCACCGCAGGGGTGGGCGCCTTGACGCTGACCGTCACGCCTCACCTCAAGTACCGTAATTATAACGGTAACCTCAAGGTCGGCCTCTCGTTGCTCAATGCCAGCGGCACTGCTGTCGCCGGTTCTTATTCGCTGAGTGGTATGGGCGCGACGATGACCTATGTCATCCCGACCGGCGGTACCTACTACATTAAGGTGAACGGCCTAGGCTATGATCCCACCAAGGGGACGAGTCAGGTTCCGACCAATACCGGCGTCACCGGCACGGTCGTGGGAACCAGTGCCGGTTTCACTAACTACGGTTCGCTCGGCCGCTACGGCATCACCGGCACCTGGCAGCAGTTGATGCAGGCCCCTACCGCCCGGATCACGTCTGACCGTACCGGCGGCGTCCGCCCCGTGGCCGTCGCCTTCGACGGTCGCACCTCCACCGACCCGGACGGCGTCGTCGCCGGTTATAGCTGGAATTTCGGCGACCCCGCTTCAGGCACCGCCAATACTTCCACGTTAGCCAACCCGGTTCACACCTACTCTTCTCCTGGCACCTTTACGGCCTCGCTTACCGTCACGGATAACCAAGGCAACCCGTCCGCGATCGCGACCAAGGTCATCACCGTCACGGGTGCTGCTCTGCCGAACGCCGTTCACGTGGCCTCCATGACCGGTTCATGGGTCAAGGCGACGAACGTTGAAGTGGCCGGCACTGCGGTGATTCAGGTCGTCAACCAATACGGACAGCCGCTTCAGTCTGCGGCCGTCTATGTCCGTGTGACCGGTTCCGTGACGGGCTCAGCCGCCGCCAAGACGGACGTCAACGGTTACGTGACGATCCAGATGCCCAAGCAGCGCGCGACCAATTCGGCGACCTACACCTTCTCGGTGACCAGCGTGGTCTACCCGGCTTACACTTACGACGTGCTGTCGAATCTCCCGACGCCCGCGACGATCACGATCTCCCGCTAAGCTGATCAGTGACGGTAAAAAAGAAGGCGGCCCCAAGGCCGCCTTCTTTGTGTCCACATCGTTCCCGCTCAGGCCAGCACGCCCTTGACGACGTGGGCTTCTTCGACGCCGGTGAGCTTCACGTTGAGGCCGCGGAACTTGTAGGTGAAGCGCTCGTGATCGATGCCCATGCAATGGAGGATCGTCGCGTGAAGGTCGCGGAGATGGACGCCGTCTTTGGCGATATTATAGGCGAAGTCATCCGTTACCCCGTATTCGAAGCCGGGCTTGATGCCGCCGCCGGCCAGGAACACCGAGAAGCAGCGGCCGTGGTGATCGCGCCCGCTGGCCGGATTGCCGAAGCCGCCTTGGGTGAAGGCGGTGCGTCCGAACTCGGTGGCGAAGATGACCAAGGTGTCCTCGAGTAAACCACGGGCCTTAAGGTCCTTGATGAGGGCGGCGGTGGGTTGGTCGATGTCGTGGCACTGGTTGGGGAGCTGGCGGGAAAGGGCGATATGCTGATCCCAGCCGCGATGGAATAGTTGGACGAAACGGACGTCGCGTTCGAGCAGTCGGCGCGCGAGCAGGCAGTTGGCGGCGTAGGATCCGGGGCGGGTCACCTCGGGTCCGTAAGCGTCCAGGGTGGCCTTGGATTCTTGGGAGATGTCGGCCAGCTCCGGGACGGAAGTCTGCATGCGGAAGGCCATCTCATAGGCCTTGATACGGGTGATCGTCTCCGGGTCGCCCAGTTCGCGGGCGCGTTCTTCGTTGAGCGTCGCCAGGTCGTCCAGCAGTTCCCGTCGTTGGGCGCCATCGACGGTCGGAGGATTCTGGAGGTAGAGCACCGGATTGGCGCCAGGGCGTAGCCCGACCCCTTGGTGATTGGAGGGCAGGAAGCCGCTGCCCCACAGGCGGGAGAAGACCGGCTGTCCCGGGTTCTTGCCGGTGCCTTGGGAGACCATGGCGATGAACGCAGGCAGGTTGGCATTCTCGGTGCCGAGGCCATAACTCGCCCAGGCGCCCATGCTGGCATAGCCAGGCTGCTGGTTGCCGGTGTTCATGAACGTGATCGCCGGGTCGTGATTGATCGCCTCGGTGTTCAGGGTCTTGATGATACAGATGTCATCCGCGATGGTCTGAATGTGTGGGAGGAGGTTGCTGATCCAGGTGCCATGCTTGCCGCAGGCCTTGCCGTCCACGAGTGGGGGGCGGACTGGGTAGCCCTTCTGTCCCGAAGTCATTCCAGTGAGGCGCTGGGTGCCCTTGATGGAGGGAGGCAGGTCTTTGCCCGCAAACTCGTGCAAGGCGGGTTTGTTGTCGAAAAGGTCGACGTGGGACAGGCCGCCGGACTGAAAGAGGCAGAGGACGCGTTTGGCCTTGGGGGCGAAATGCGGAATACCCGCCAGACCGCCTTCGCGGGTCTTCGTGCCGGCGGCCAGCAGCTCCGGGAAGAGCATCGAGCCGAGGGCGAGGCCACCGACGCCGCGGGCGGATTGCCCGATGAACGTGCGGCGCGTGAGATGATTCTGGAATTCGTGTTGCGGATGCATGGCTTTAGTTACGGGTCACGGTTTCGCTGAGATTGAGGATGAGGGTGGCCACTTGCATCCAAGCGGCGTGCTCAGCGGCCGGGATCGTGCTGTCGCGAGGGGATTCGCCAGGGCTGAGGACCTTGACCGCACGCTCGTTGTCCGCGGCATAGCGGGCCCGCTCGCGGGCGAGGGCCCTGAGGATGACCGCCTCTTCTTTGTCGGAGGGAGGGCGGGAGACGGCCTCGAGGAATGCCCAGCGGAGGCGGGCCGTGTCATCGGTGCTCTGGCGGATCATGCGTTGGGCGAAGCCGCGGGCGGCCTCGACGAATTGGACGTCATTCAGGGTGACCAACGCCTGCAGAGGTGTCGTGGTGTTGCTGCGGCTGATGGTGCAGACTTCGCGATTGGGCGCATCGAACGTGACCATGTTGGCTGGCGGGGCCGTGCGTTTCCAATAAGTATACATGGACCGGCGATAGAGTTTGTCGCCGTGGTCTTGGACAAAGACCTGGGAGGTCGCCGGGGAACTGCCCGATCTGCTTGCCGCGCGCCCAATTTTTCTGCTCGCCGCCCGCGCCCGCGCGACGAAGTCACGATCTGCTTGATCAGTCCTTTGAGATTCCATCCTGATTCGACGAAGTCGACCGCAAGGGTGTCGAGCAACTCGGGGTGGCTAGGCCACTGGCCTTGGAAGCCGAAGTCCGAGGCGGTCGTCACGATGCCGGTGCCGAAGAGGAGTTTCCAGACACGGTTGACGGCGACCCGGGCGGTGAGCGGGTTTTCCTTCATGACGAGCCACTGGGCGAGCCCGAGGCGATTGGCCGGCGCTCCCGTGGGCAAGGCGGGCAGCTTGGAGGGCGTGCCGGCTTCGACCTTCACCGTGGGTTGCGAATAGTCTCCGCGATTCAGGATGAACGTGTCGCGCGGTTTGGCCGAGAGGTTCATCACCATGGTCGACTGAGGTTCCGTGAGGCTCTTGGTGCGGTCCTGGGCGTTGGCCAGATCGGTACGGACGCCTTTCATCTCGTCGGAGTGTTTGGCGCAATAGGCCCAGAGCGCCTGCTGTTGCTCGCCGGTGCGTTCCGCGGGCTTCGTCTTCAGGATGCGTAGGACGAATTCCGGCAGGTCGGTGCCGTCGTCGTGGCCGGTGAAGGCGAAGAGTTCTCCCTCGCTGGGAGCGCCGCCCATCTTGTTGCCGAAATAGACCTGCGTAGTGAGGTAGGGTTGGTCTTTCGCGGTGATCGGCGTGGCGAAGGTCACCGTGAGATGGTGGGTCCCGGTGCCCGCCGGGGGCGACCAGCCTTGATTGAGCACGTTGAAGGCGCGTACGTCCTTGGCCGGATAGTCCTCGGTCCAGGCGTCGGCGGTGATGTGACTGAATTTCTGGAGGCGATGGATGTTCACCTGGTCGCCCGCAACCTTGTCCGCGGTGACGTCCACGGCGGTGAGCACGAAGCGTCCGGCAAATTCATCCATGGGCTTGGCTGCGACGGGCTCCACCTTGGCCGCTTTGGCGGCCTTAGCGCCCTTGGTCGGCTTCGGGGCGGCGAGCGTATCGGGGAAGACGAAGCGGAGGCCGGCGATAGGCGCCTCGGCCTGCGGGGTTTCGCCCAGGATATCGAAGGCGGTCTTGGTGATGCCTTTGAACTGATTGCCTTCGACGGTGAAGCCGCCGCCGCTGTTGGGCGTGGAGATTTTGAGCAGCTTGACCGGGATGAGTTTGAGGCCGAGCTTCCGATCGGCTTCGCGCTGCTGTTGCGTGCGTTCCCATTGCGCGAGCACCTTGGGGTCGGGCTCCTGCAGGCGCTGGTTGAGGGCGGCGATACGGTCGAGCAGGGCGGGGCGCTCATCCGTCTTGAGGACGGTCTTACGCAGCGCCGAGGGGAGTGAGTTCACGCCGGCGTTGCCATCGGTGGCTCGGTCGTCGAGGGTGTTGAAGAAGGCGAACATGCGATAGTAATCCCTCTGGCTGATCGGGTCGAACTTGTGGTCGTGGCATTGGGCGCAAGCGAGGGTCAGGCCCAGGACAGCCTCTCCGAGGGTCTTCACGCGGTCGGCGTTGTAGTTGACGAGGTTCTCGGCGGGAATCGTGCCGCCCTCGTGGGTATTCATGTTGTTGCGCTGGAAGCCCGTCGCGATGAGTTTGCCGTCGTCGGTATCCGGCATGAGGTCGCCGGCGATTTGTTCCGCGATGAAGCGGTCGTAGGGCTTGTTGTCGTTGAAAGCCTGGATGACCCAATCGCGCCAAAGCCAGAGGTGGCGGCCGCCGTCGATGGAGAAGCCGTTCGTGTCGGAGTAACGGGCGGCATCCAGCCAATCGAGCCCCATGCGTTCGCCGTAGTGAGGGTTAGCCAGCAAGCGGTCGACGAGTCGGCCGTAAGCGTCGGGTTGCTTGTCTTGGACGAAGGCTTCGACTTCGGCGGCCGTCGGGGGCAGTCCCGTCAGGTCGAGCGTCACGCGTCGGATGAGCGTGTAGCGGTCGGCTTCCGGCGAAGGCTTCAAGCCGGCTGCGACCAACTTCTGGGTGGCCCAGTAATCGATGGCGGTAAGTTT
>RFRI01000300.1 GCA_009924535.1 Verrucomicrobiota bacterium | reverse complement strand
CGGCGGCGATGGCGGCGAGCGTCGGGCCGAGGTATTCCTGGTGGTCGAGGCCGATGGACGTGATCACGCAGACTTCCGGCGCGCAGACGTTCGTGGCGTCGAGGCGGCCGCCTAGCCCCGTCTCAAGGACGGCCACGTCGACCTTCCGTTCGGCGAATTCCAGCAGCGCCGCGGCAGTGATCAGCTCGAAGAACGTCGGGGCGTTCTCCGGGTCTTCGGCGCGGATGGCGTCGTAATGCGGACGCAGGCGTTCGGCCAAGGCGACGACCGCGGCGTCGGGCAACGGCACGCGGTCGACCTGGATGCGTTCCCCGATCGCGATGAGGTGCGGGCTCGTGTAGAGGCCCGTCCGGCGGCCCTGCGCGCGCTGGATCGCCTCGATCATCGCGGAGGTCGAGCCCTTGCCGTTGGTGCCCGCGATGTGGAAGCATGGCTGCGCGCGCTCGGGGTGACCGAGGCGCGCGGACAGCAGGCGCATGCGGTCCACGCCGAGGCGCGAACCGAGGTTACGTAGTCCCGTCAACCAGCGGAGCGTCTCTTCTGGAGTCATCTCCGCGGAGGTCGCGCTCAGGCGCGGCTCTTCACGGCCTTCGCCTTCACCTTGCGGTGGGCGAGGGCGCGGAGGAGGCTGGCGAGCTTCGACTTCATCTCCTTGCGGTGGATGATCATGTCGATGAGTCCGCGCTTCAGGAGGAACTCCGAGGACTGGAAGCCTTCAGGCAGGTCCTGGTTGGTCGTCTCCTTGATCACGCGGGCGCCGGCGAAACCGATGAGCGCGCCGGGTTCGGCGACGATGACGTCACCGAGGGTGGCGTAGCTGGCCATGACGCCGGCCATCGTGGGATTGGTGAGGACGGCGATGTAAGGCAGGCCGGCCGCGCGGAGCTTCGCGAGGGCGGCGCTGGTCTTGGCCATCTGCATCAGCGAAAGGATGCCTTCCTGCATGCGGGCGCCACCGGAGGCGCAGACGACGACGCACGGGCACTTCAGCTTGATCGCGCGCTCGATGGCGCGGGTGACCTTCTCGCCGGCGACGGAGCCCATCGAGGCGCCCATGAACGAGAAGTCCATGATCGCGAGGGAGACCGGGAGGCCGTCCATCAGGCCGTGGCCGCAGATGACGGAGTCGCGGAGGCCGGACTTCTTCTGGTGCTGGGCGAGGCGCTCGGGGTAAGAACCGCCGGCGGTGAATTTGAGGGGGTCCTTGGAGACCAGCTTGCTGTCGGTCTCCTTCCAGGAGCCGTCGTCGATCAGGAGGGCGATGCGGCGCTTGGTGGACAGGCGCTCATGGTAGCCGCTGACCGGGAAGACGTTCCAATTGGCCTCGAGGTCCTTGGTATAGACCATCTCGCCGTCGAGGGGGCACTTGGTCCAGAGACCTGCCGGGATATCCTTCTTCTTCGGAGTCGGGGTGTGCGTACGTTTGCGAAAGACGGCCATGGTGAATGCCCGAAGATTGAAGCGTTCTCCGCGAAAGCGAAAGGGTAAACCTGCCCCATAACCCTCGAAAACCGAGCGAAAAAGGCGTTTAACCCGACCGCCGCCGGCTTAGCGCGGGCCGCGGTCGCTACCGGCGAGACGCTCGAGGAGTTTCTCGTAGGCGTTCACGGCGCGCTCAGCCATGACGAGCTCGAAGTTCTCGTCGGGGGCGTGCAGGTGCGACTCCGGCGTAAACAGGCCGATCATGACGGAATCCAGACCGGTCTCACGGCGGATGTCGCCGATGATCGGCACGCTGCCGCCTTCGCGAAGGTAGAGCGGGCGCTTACCGAAGGCTTCGCCGATGGCCTTGTCGGCCTCGCGGAAGGCCTTGGCGAGGACGGGATTCTGGCCGGCCGGAGTGTTCGGGCGGTCGGGCGGGCAGACGTAATAGGCTGCGTTACCCTGCATCTCGATGAGGTCGACGCGGACGCCTTTCGGAGCGCGGGCATGGATGGCCGCCGCGACCTTGCGGTGCACGTCGGCGGGATCCTGGCCGGGGACGAGGCGGCAGGTGATCTTGGCGAAGACCTTCGACGGGATGACGGTCTTGGAGCCCTTGCCCTGGTAACCGCCGCCGATGCCGTTGAACTCGAGCGTCGGCGCGAAGCGCACGGCTTCAAGGCCGTCGAGGCCGGGGGCGGGATGGAGTTCGTCGACGCCGAGGGCGCGGCGGTAACCGTCTTCGCTTAACGGCAGCTTGCGGAGCTCTTCGCGCTCCCAGCGGGTCGGCTGTTCGACGCCGTCGTAGAAGCCCTCGACCGTCACCGCGTTGTCGGCGTCATGGAGCGAGGCGCAGAGTTCGGCCAGCGCCTGGATGGGGTTATAGACCGCGCCGCCATGAAGGCCGGAGTGCAGGTCGGACTTCGGGCCGGTCAGGCCGACTTCGAGCCCGATGATACCGCGCAGGGCCGTCGTGATGACGATCTGGTCGGACGACGGCGAAGCGGTGTCGGAAAGGATGACGCAATCGGCCTCGGTGAGCTCGGCCTTATGGTTATGGAGGAATTCCGGGAAG